>DASTOO010000269.1:0-4892 GCA_035762505.1 Candidatus Krumholzibacteriia bacterium | reverse complement strand
GCTCGGACGGGGAGAAATCTGCAATAAGTATAGTGCGGGGACGGGGCGATGTAAACCGTCCTCTTACTGCCTCCAGCAAACAAGTGGCGTCGCCACGCCCAATTTCCACGGGCGGCGCGCCGGCGGGAGGCTCAGAACGCGGGCGGAACGGACGGTTTCACGGCCTGGACGAAGAGCGATTTCGTAGTCAGGTCCTCGTCCGTCAGCGTGCGGAAGCGCCGCGCGAGCCGCTCGCGCGCGACGTCACTCTTCACCCGCACCGGCACCTCGTTCACGATCCTGAGCCCCGAGTGCTTGACGAGGCGGATGTGCGTGGACGCCGGCTCGCGGTTGAGAAGATAGGGGCGCCGGCCGCGGATGAGCTTCCAGACCGGGGCGGAGATAGTCCAGTGCCCGTTCCACTCCGGGGTGAGCTTGTGCGAGTAGAAGCTGACCTCGTGCGACACGAACCCGCCCGGTCGGACCCAGGCGGCGAGTGCTTCATATGTGGTGTCGAGATCGTCGACGTGCTCGAGCACGGCCTGCGAGTAGACCATGTCGATGGAGTCCGGGCGCACCACCGAGGCGTCGAACCAGGGCGCGCGGTAGACGATCGACACCGCGCCGGTCTCGTCGCCGAGGTGGTCCAGCGCGCGGCGGATGGCGTCCGGTCGCCCCCGGGCGAGGGCGCGCGCGAGGCGCTCCTCGGTGAGAATGCGCCGCGGGAACTCGTACGACGGGAGGTACGGCTTCACGTCCGGGAACTCGTTGGAATCGGGGATGGGTGAGCGCGCCGCGAACAGGTCAATGAGGCCGTCCAGCACGGCGGCGTTGCGCGCAGCTGCGGCGTACTCGAAGATGTCGAGACCGGTGTAGTGGTTTGCGCCGGTGAGGAGTGCCGCGAGGCCGATCCCGAGCGAGTCGCCGGGTCCGAGCTCCGCGACGGACCGGGGGTCGGTGTCGAGGCCGCTCTCGTGCGCCAGCACGAGGTGGCGGAGCCACACCGAGTAGCAGTAGCGCGCGGAGTCGGTACCGCGCGTCGACTTGGCGATGAGCTTCTCGACGGGCGGGACCCAGGTGAGCAGCCCGCGGGCGACGGACTTCAGGTGCAAGTTCGATCCTCCGGCATCGTCACACCGCAAACGCCGCGTCGACGAGATCCGCCAGCGTCTTGAGATCCGGCACTTCGAGGTCCGGGACCGCCCCCGACGCGGCCGTGGCGCCTTCGCCCGCGCGACCGCTCCGCCGGTTCACCCACACGTTCGCGATCCCCAGCGCGCGCGCCGGCGCGATGTCGTGGTGACGGCTCTGCGCGGCGTGCAGCAGGCGCTCCTTCGGAATGCCGATCACGCCGAGGGCGTGCTTGAAGTTCTCATGCGACGGCTTGTACGACCCCACCTGCTCCGCGGTGACCAGGTAGTCGATCTCGACGTTGAGCTGCTTCGCCGTACCGGCGAAGAGGTCGACGTCGGTGTTGCTGATGACGCCGAGCTGGTAGTGCACGCGCAGGCGCTGCAGGGCTTCCACCGCGTCGGGAAACGGCCGCCAGGACGGGAGCGAACCGGCCAGCGCGTCGACATCGACACGCGCTTCCGGCACGGAGTAGCGGGTGCCGAGTCCCCGCATCACGCCGCGCAGCACCTCGCGGTAGCGGCGGTACTCCCCGTCCTCCAGCATGGATTCGAGCGTGGCGTAGCTCGCGAGGAGGGACTCGTCGCTCACGGTCAGCCCGCCCGCCGCGCGAAAGGGCGCGAGCGCGGCGAGGATGCCCGACTCCCAGTCGATCAGGGTACCGTAGCAGTCGAACGTGATGACGTCGAAGTTGCGGAGATCCAGCATGGCGATGCGCTAGCGGTGGGCGCCGCCGCGGCGCACGTAGCTCTCCCACTGCTCCTTGCGCGGAAAATGCCGCACGAGCATGTAGATCGACACCACCAGCAGGATGTAGAAGTCGCTCGACTCGCGCCCGAGGATGAAGAGCACCAGCCCGAAGATCACTGGCACTTCCGCGAAGGCCGCGGTGATGATGCTCGCGGTGCGAAGTCGCTGGATGCGAAGGTCGCCGTGCGCGGGCGGATTGCGCAGCAGGGCACCCTTGAGCACGGTGGACGTGAAGACCAGGACGCCCGCGACCGCGAACAGCGCGATGCGCAGCATCTCGAAGCTCTCGAACACCACCGGCGCCGGCAGCACGCGCCGCAGCACCTCGAGCATCACGGCATAGATCACGAGCGACGAGCCGATGGCGCCGGTCACGATCATCGCCTGCCGGTGCGCGATTTCGATCTTGTGCGCGGAAATGTCGAGGGCGGCGCCGGGCATGGGCGTCGGTTCGGTCATGGCGCTTTGCGCTCCTTCCACTCGTAGCCGCACTGCTTGCAGCTCCAGCGCCGGTCCCGCCACGGCACCAGGAAGCCGAACAGCAGGATGAAGACTCCGGCCAGACGCTGGCTGAAGCGCTGGTAGTACACGTCGTACGAACGGCAGCGCGGGCAGATCATCTCGCCGTCCGAGGGTTCGTCGTCCGCCGCGACCATCACCAGGTGCGGGCGCGGGCGCAGCACGTCCCGCGCCTGGTCGGCGACGTACGGCGGAACCTTGAGCTTGACCCCGCCCACGGCGTTGGAGAGAAGCCAGTCGACGCGAACCAGGTTCTCGTCGCCGACGACACAGGGGATGCCCTCCGACTCGAGCTTGGTGCGCGCGAGGTGCGCCTCGATGGGCTGGCTGAACGAGGCAACCGTGACCCACTCGCTGTGTGATCTTTCCCTCCGGCGCGTCATCGTCGTCGCTCCGCTAGTAGTCCTGGTCTTCCAGCAGGTGCTGCCACTCGCGGACGGTGTCCCACACGTAGGTGTCGCGGTAGCGCCGGTCATACGCCTCGTGGAACTCCTTCGCGGCGCCGCCCGGCAGCGACATGACGTCGCGCGTGCCTGTCAATACCTCGCTGAATATCCACGCGTCCGCCGCCTTGCAGCGGCCCGCCCAGCGCGCGAGCTCGCGGAACGTCATGTCGAAGAACGCGACGACCGGGATGCGGTCCTTGCCCGCGGTCGCGTACTCCGCCATCAACTCCGGGTTCCCCTCGCGGCGCACGATGCTCAGCTCCATGCCCGGCACCTCGTCGGAGATGCGCGCGATGACCGCGAGGTTCTGCACCACGTCGGGGCACCAGTCCTCGGCGATCGCGAGCACCTGGAGAGGGGTGCGCCCGTTGAAGAACGTGAGCGTCTCCTCGTCGAAGTCGAACGCGTCGTAGAACGCCTGCAGGCGCTCCCGGTTCGCGGTCGCGGCGTCGAGGAACTGCTGCCACGACATTCCGGTGTTGTAGTACTGCGCGACGTCGATCTGCGGCTCCGCCATGCAATCTCCTCTCAGTTCCCTGCCCGGGCCGACTGGTACAGCGCCTCGATCCAGCGCTCGCCGGTGATGGAGGTCGACTCGAGCGCCTTGTACTTCTCCGGCAGCCCGGCCTGCTTGATCTGGTCGATGGACTTTCCCGCCTTCACCTGGGCGCGGACGAGCTCGCGCGTCTCGACGATCATGTCGCGCAGACCCTTCACGTCCTCCATGGTGCAGAGCGGCCCGTGACCGGGGATCACCTTCGCGTCGGGCGGCAGGTTGTCGAGCACCCACGCGAGGTTGTCGGCGTAGCCATCCACGGTGCCGCCGCCGTCGGTGTCGATGTAGGGAAACCGTCCCGAGAACATGAGGTCGCCCATGTGGACGACGTTCGCCTTCGGGAAGTGGACGATCCCGTCGCCGTCGGTGTGGCCGGCGGGAAGGTGCACGAAGCGGATGTCCTCGCCGTTGAAGTGCAATGTAACCGATTCCTTGAAGGTCACCACCGGCCAGCCCGCGGGGTCGAGTGCTTCGCGCACGCGCTCGCCGCCCTCCTGGCGCGCGGAGACGCGCTTGCGCACGTTCTCGTGCGCGATGATGGTGCCTTCCTTGCCGAACACGGGATTCCCGCCCACGTGATCGCCGTGATAGTGCGTGTTGAGGATGAACTCGAGCGGGCCGGGATCGAGATCGCGCAGCGCCGCGCGGATCTTCTCCGCGAGCGGCGCGAACTGATCGTCGATCAGGAGGACGCCGTCGGGGCCGATGCACACGCCCATGTTCCCGCCCCGGCCCTCGAGCATGTAGACGTTGCCCGCGACCCGCGTGGACTTGATCGTGACCTCGTCGGCGTTCGGCTGCGCGAGCGCGCCGGCGGCCGCCGTCAGCGCGCCGGCGGCGAGTGCCCCGGTGCGGGCGGCATGAGGGACCCGGAAGTTCATTGCGGCTCCAGTCGGACGGGGTGCGCCCCAATCATACCCAGTCGACGGGGCGGTGGCAAGCGCCGCGGGTGGGTAAGCCCCGCTCGCTCAATAGATTCGAGCGGTGCGTGTGTGCAGGGTGACCAGCGCGCCGAAGCGTCCCGTGTTGCCGCGTTCCGCACGGTGCGAGTAGAAGAGGTCCGTCCGGCACGATGTGCACAGGTCCGACAGCTCGATCTGCTCGTCCGGCACGCCGGCTTCCATCAGCACCAGCTCGTTGGCCCGCCACAGGTCGAAGTGTTTGCGATCCTCGTTCACCGACGCGCGAAAGCTCCCCGCCGACGCCATGTCGGGTTCCTGCAGGAGCTCCCTCGCGTCGCCGGGGAACGCAGCGCTGACGGCGTCGATCACCTCGGGGCCCACCTCGTAGCAGCAGGGACCGATCGACGGGCCGATGGCCGCGATCAGCTCGCCGGGAAGCGAACCGAACGCCTCGCGCATGCGCGCGACCGTCGCCGCCGCGACGCGGCTCACGGCGCCGCGCCAGCCGGCGTGCGCGATGCCGATCGCTTCGTGCGCGGGATCGAAGAGCACGACCGCCGCGCAGTCCGCGGTGAGAGTGACGAGCGGCGTGTCGGGGACGTTCGTGAC
>DASTOO010000268.1:0-6117 GCA_035762505.1 Candidatus Krumholzibacteriia bacterium | reverse complement strand
GGCGTCGCTGCGCAACTTCAAGATCCCGCCGGGCGATTACGTGTTCCCGTACTGCAGTTCGATGGAAGGCATGAAAGCGCCGGAGTTTCTCGAGAAGTGGAACAAGGGCCCCGTCGGCTTCATCACCTTCGCGCCGCCCGGGCCGCTGAGCATGAGGAACAGCCTCATCATGTGGTTCTGCTACTGCGTCGTGGTGAGCATCTTCGCGGGGTACATCGCGGGCGCCGCGCTCACCCCCGGCGCGCATTACCTCAAGGTGTTCCAGGTCGTCGGCGCCGCCGCGTTCATGGGGTACTCGATGGCGCTGCTGCAGAGCTCGATCTGGTACCACCGCAACTGGGGCGCGACCTTCCGGTTGATCATCGACGGATTCGTCTACGCGCTCCTCACCGCGGGATCCTTCGGGTGGCTCTGGCCGGCGTAGGTCTTCGGGGTTGCCGCCGTTCGAGACCGCCGCGCGCCCCCGGGGGGGCCGCGGCGGTCGTGTTTGGGGGCGGTGCGGCGACCTCCCGGTTGGAATATCAGACCAAACGGTTTGCAATCTACGCAAATCTATGCGCAAGTTCCGCACAACTTTCTGAAAAACAAAGGCTTACGGTAAAGATTGTCCTTCTTTCTGGGCTAATTGCGGACTAAACTATCCTGTGTAGGAAAGGGCGATCGCGGGCGCTTGCCAGCCTCCCGGGAATGAACCCCGATCGCAATCCAGTTTGAGAACGGCCAACATCCGCAAGTCACACCCGATCTGCATGCACGGTCGCCGTGCCGTGGCGCTCGCGCTGGTCGCCGCGATCAGCGCTACGGCCCCGTACGCGCGCGCGCTCGAGGCCGTGGTGGACCACGGATGCATCGGATGGGACGTGGGCACGCGCTTCTCCCGGCCCCTCGGGATCTTCTTCGACACCGTCCGCGAGGAGTGCTACGTCGCCGACACCGGCAATCACCGCGTCGTGGTATGCGACCGCGACGGCAGCCCCGTCTACCGCTTCAATCACTACGTCGAGAAGGACGGCGCGGCGGTCCTCGGGGAGCCCAGGAGCATCGCCGTCGACGCGACCGGGCGCATCTTCCTGGTCGACGACGCAGCCGCCGGCATCGACGTGCTCGACACCACCGGACGGCGCATCGGGTTCATTGCGCCGCCGGCCGACGACTGCGGCGTCGCGGAGAGCTTTGAGTTCGTCGCACCGGGCCCGGGCGGAATGTACGCGGTGCTGTCCTGCGCCAAGCGGCGCGTGGCCGTGATCGACGCCGGGCTGGAAATCGCCCGCGTGATCACGCTGTCGTGGAAGGACGCCGCACAGCGCGCCTGCCTCACCGGCATAGCGGTGGACGCGGACGGCGGAATCTACGTAACCGACGCCTGCGCATCCGACATGGTGCAGATGTACGACGCGAACGGCGGGCTCGTCCGCTCGTTTGGAACGCATGACACGGGCCTCGAGAACTTCTCATTCGCTTCCGGGATCGCGCTGATGGCCGACGGCAACATGTGGATCGTCGACACGCTCCGTCATATTGCGTCCCTCTTCACGCCGGAAGGCACAAGACTCGTCACTGTTGGCGGTAAAGGCGCGGAGCCGGGTGCTCTCCAGTACCCGTCCTGCGTCACGACGGATGGCGTGGGCCGCGTTTTCGTCGCTGAGAGAGCCGGTAACCGGTATCAGTGCTTCCGGGTGGAAGGCGAACTACCGGAGAGCGAAACCCCGGCACAGCGTCAGCTTGGGATGTTGTTAGAAGAGTCGGAAACGACCAGGAGGTGATTCGCGTGCGCAAAATCAGTGCCTTGATCGGAATCGTCGCGCTCGTGGTCTGCCTGCCGATGATGGTGTCCGCTGGTGACTTCCATAGAAACGCTTCGCTCGTTTGT
Organism: Candidatus Krumholzibacteriia bacterium; assembly: GCA_035762505.1. Taxonomy (GTDB): domain Bacteria; phylum Krumholzibacteriota; class Krumholzibacteriia; order WVZY01; family JAKEHA01; genus JAKEHA01. Next base: position 4,247 of record DASTOO010000268.1, on the reverse strand, counting down.
TCGGATTGTCACACGATGCACTACAGTCAGCAGCACGGCTACAACAGCGATGGTACCGGTTTCTTCACACCTCTCGGCGGGGCAGGACCGCATCATTACCTGCTCCGGAACGAGATCAACGAGCTCTGCCTGACGTGTCATGACGGGTCGAGCTTCGCGCCGGATGTCTACGGCACGAACGCCAACTCGTACGTTCGCCAGGCGGGCCGCTTGAGCAAAGAGGGCGACGGCTTCGAGGCCGACGGCCATACCCTGGACGCCACCGCGACGGCACCGGGCAGCAACCCTGCCTGGAGCAACGCGGAAGGCTTGAACTGCACGAACTGCCACTTCCCGCACGGTGGGGCCAACTACCGGAACCTGGCGGGGAACCCGGGGAACTTTTCGAGCCTCGGGCGCACCTACGTGTCGGTTTCGTACGCCACCGGGGCACAGGACCTGACCAAGGACGTGTTCCAGACGGCGGCGGGCCCGATGGCGGTGCACTACAGCTACGACAACGTTCAGTTCAACGAACCGGATCAGACCAAGTCCGCGTATGCGTTCTTCTGCCAGGGCTGCCACACCGACTATCACGGTGCCAAGGGCGGCGCGGAAGTCGGCGGTCTGACGGGCGAAGAATGGACTCGTCACCCGAACGCCGATGCGAACATCGGCGCGCTGGGCGGCGGCCATTCCAGCCTCACGACGTTCACCGGCCGGGCCAACAAGGTCCAGGTCATGAGCGCCAGCGGTGTCATTCCATCCGCGGACAACTCGCCGTCGTGCATGTCGTGCCACAAGGCTCATGGTAACCAGAACGCCTTCGGGCTTATCTTCATGAGCGGCACCGGCGCGGTCGACGAGGAAGGCGACGACGGCACGTCCGTTCGCACTACTTGCAAGCAGTGCCACATTCAGGGCGGATAGACCGGAGTCGATGTAGGAGACTTGTCTCTGTTCCTCTACGTGGGGGTGGGAAGCGCCGGGTCACCAGCCTTCACCACCCCCACCTTGCGAAGGGTGGGCCGTAATGACGCAAGCGAGGAGAGTCGGGCGATCGGCGATCGCGATCGGCGCCGCCGTCATGGCGGGCTGCATCGCGGCGTGGGTTGCCGTGGCGCAGATCGAGACGGATGAACGCTCCCCCCATCTGAACCCCGAGCACGGTGTTCTGCGCATCGACGCGTCGTGGGCGCCGCGCGGCAGCTGCAACCAATGCCACGACATGCACGCGCTCGAGAGCGATGAGTCGCCTTACCCGAACGCGCTCTTCGCCGACAATGCGAACTCTCTCTGCTACGCCGACGGCGCCGGACCCTGCCACGCGTCGACGCCGTCCAACTACCCGGCCACCGAGTCGTCGCGCATTCCTTCGGGCTTTCCCGACGCGGGATATTTCGAGTACAACGCGGGCGGTTCGAAGGTGTGGGGCGTCAAGTACCGCGATCGCTGGCCGGGGACGCTGGTCTATGACCACCCGGGCGTCACGGGAATGCACTTCTTCTCGCCCCACCGCAACGACCCCGACATGCCGCGGCTCGATCCGGAGGGACTCGGCAGCTGTTTGAACTGCCATGACCCGCATGGTTCCGACAGTCCCTTCGACATGCTGGTGGCGAACTACGGCGGCATCGGCGGCCACGACGAGGCCGGCTATCCGAGCCGCTACCAGCTGTGCTTCTCGTGCCACTCGAACTTCGGCCCGGCCGGCATGGAGCCGACGGGCCGCTACATCGCCGACTACTACGATTCTTCGATCAACGGCGAGCACGCGGGGCACCAGATTCAGATGAACCCGGCCATCGCGCTGTCCTGGCCCCCGCACGTGCGGCGGGGCGACAAACTCCCGTGCTACGACTGTCACAATCCGCACGGGTCGCGCGGCTACAACAACCTCGGCCCCAACGCATTCGTCCTGAGCGACGAACGTCCGGGCTGGAACAACTTGACGGACACAAAGACGGATCCCGCCCAGAGCCGGCGTTTCTGCCTGGGCTGCCACGTACCCTGGGATGGAGTTCCCGGATCGCAGATCGTTGAAGGCATCCTGATGAACACGATCCCGGCGCAGGACGGCCACGCGTCAACCGACACGCAGGGTTGTTTCGAGTGCCACGGGGCGGACTATTCGTCGCCGACGTCAAACAACGCGCATAATCCCGGATCCTGATGCGATTCGGCCATGCCGTCCGCATCGCCATCCTCGCCGTCGGTGTGGCGGCGGATTGGCACGAGGCGAGCGCGGGCGCGGGGCTGGGCGGGCGTTTCTGGCTGACCTATCAGAAGACCGGGGAGGTACAGTCGCAGGAGGAGTACTTCATCCAGCACTACGAGGCGATTCTGCGCGACCGCCTCTTCGAGCAGAATGACCTGCGACTGACGTTCTATTTCGACAATTCGAAGAACCTGACCGACGACATCACTCACCGGCGGTACCGGGGACATCTGGACGTGATACATCGCTACTACAACTTCAACGCCCGCTACACCCCGCGGCAGCAGGTGTCTCCGCTCCAGCTCGAGCCGGAGCTGGAGGCGTTCCAGAATCAGCTCTCGCTCGACATCCACGTGCCGAAGGCGCCGCGCCTGCGCCTCAGCTACGACACGCGCTCGCAGTACCTGGATGCCGCCCGCACGGTCGACGTACGCGACCTCCGCGCCGACCTGCAGTACCAGTACCGCGTGCTCGAACTGCGCGCCAACCGCTGGACCTCCACCAGCCGGAACGGGAACGAGCTGCAGACCGACGTGACCGGGGCCTCGGCGCGCGCCACCAGGACGTTCAGCCCGCTGCTCACCGCGAGCGGCGGATACGAGTTCCGGCTCACCGAGTCCGACCGCCAGATCGGACCGCTGAGCACGGTGACGAACCACACCATCACCGGACTGCTCTCGGGCCGCTACCGCGACCTCATGACGGCCGTGCTGTCCGGGTCGACGCGGCGCCTGTCGCAGGAGTACATCGTGGACACCGACGCGCGGGACGACAACGTGAACTTCATCCTGTCGTTCCTGCCCGCCGGGCACGTGCGGCCGGAGGCGAGCCGCACCTACATCATGACCGATCAGAACGGCCGCCGCACCACGACCGACTACGCCTCGCTGCAGGTGCTGGTCGACGGAAATGTGCAGAAGCGTACCTGGGGCCGGGCGCAGGTGACGCGCCGCGTGGACATCGACACGCAGGGGGGCGTCCTGCCGAGCCACGTCTACATGATGTCCGTGCGGTCGAACCTCTATCGCGGCGTCGACCTGCGCGGCGAGCTGACCGCCAACGAGACCGTGAACGATACGCCCGCGCTGGACCGGTTTCAGACGTCGTCGCTGTTCGACCTCTACCTGGCGCCGTGGCGGAGCACGACCGTCACCCCCCACGTCCAGTTCACCCGCTTCAGCGACGAGCTCTCGTTCGTCCACAACGATCAGGCGACGTCGGGCATCACCGTGAACTACATTCCGCGCTACCCGCGCATGAGCATCGGGCTGGACGTGAACCGGACGCGGATCACCACCGGGTTCCGGCGCACGGACACCGCGGGCGCGGTCAACGTGTCACTGTTCATGCGGTCGCGCTCCACCTTCAACGTCTCGTACGGGATCCGCGAGACGGAGCGCTACGACAGCGGCGGGGGATCGTCGCCCGGGATCAGCCGGGCCAACACGCTGAACGCGCAGGCGCAGGTGTGGGTCGCCCGCCGCGGATCCATATCGATCAATTATACTGGCGTCGACCGCAACCCGGAGATCGACACCAGCCAGCTGGCCGTCACCTACAGGCAGGATTTCTGATGATGGACGCACACGTTCACGGGACCCGCGCGGTCATCTGCGCCGCTGCCGCTATCATGCTTGCGGCGGGGTGCGGCGGCCCGCAGGTCCAGGTATTCACCAACCCGGAAGCGGACCTCTCGTTCTACGAGCGGGTCGGCGTGGTTCCGTTCCGCAGCCTCGCCGCCGACCGCCTGGCCGGAGAGAAGTTCACGACCGAGTTCACCACGGCGCTGCTGGCGTCGGAGCTGTTCGAAGTCGTCGATTACGGCATCTTCGTGTCCCACGTCACGAAGATCCTCGGAACCCGGTCGCCGGCGGAGGGATTGAGCGCGGACGAGATCAAGCAGGTCGCCGCCGCGGCCGGGGTGCAGGGACTCTTCGTGGGAACGGTGAGTGAGTACCAGATGACGTCGACCCCCGGCGGCCAGTTCCCGGTGGTCACCGTCGAGGTGCGGCTGCTCGACGCGGAGACGGCCAACGTGGTGTGGAGCGCC
>DASTOO010000267.1:0-4983 GCA_035762505.1 Candidatus Krumholzibacteriia bacterium | reverse complement strand
CGGACCAGGCGTCGACATCTCCCTGGCCGAGGCAACTGGGACCGTCGTCATGGCAGATGCCATCGAGATTCGGTGTCGCCACGGTAAACCCACCGTCGTCCGGGAACGTCAGAATATCGCAGACGGTGACCTGTGCCAGATTATATCCCCATGGTGTGGTGCCGCAGGTAATCGCGCCCGCGTTCTCCCCCTCGATCCGGAATCGAGCAACCCCGTCGATGTCCGTGGTGGTCGTAAAGGAGTGATGCAACTCTCCTCCGCAGGGTACGACGGTGTGGTTGAGATCCCAACTCTGCGGTTCGCAGATATCGTAGTCATAACCGCACCATGAAATGGTCACGGGGATACCGAGCAAAGGCCGGCTCTGCGAATCCCGGATCGTGACGCGGAACTCATAAGCCGGATCGACTTCCCCGCCCACCGTCTCCGTCCCGGCAAGCAAGAGTACGGGATCGAAGGTGGACGTCGTCAGATCCACCTTGTTGCAATTATAGCCGCCACCACCCGGAGGGATGGGCTGGGGGCCTCCCGCCTTGGGAGAAAGCGGCGAGTCGTCGGCCGCGCGATCCGCCGAATTGTTGCAGCCGGCGGCCGCTACGAGGAGGAGAGCACACGTGATTAACGCCCAACAGGCGCGTTTCCCGCTGGTAATCGTCATCGCAGTACCTGCTTTCAGTTCGGGTTGTCATGCCGGGGCGACCGCCATGCGAACGCAGGCGGTTGGTGGTTTCAAGAAGGTGCTCGACCGGCGGGATGTGAATCTAACGGCCGTTTTTTGAAGCGAACCGGGATTCAGGACGGTCCGCGGGCGAAAAAAAGGGAAGGGAAACTCGCGTTTCCCTTCCCCAACAGCTCGCGGCCGTCAGGCCGTGAGGCCAGGCTACATCGGCATTTCAGGCAGAACAACCTTCTTGCGACGCACTTTGCGACGCACCTTGCGCTTGATCTTGCGCTTGGCTTTGCGTTTCACCTTGGCCTTGCGACGCACCTTGCGCCTGACTTTGCGCTTCACCTTGCGCTTCACCTTGCGCGCTACGCGTCTGACCTTGCGGCGCACCTTGCGCTTCGCTTTACCCTTGGCTTTCCTCTTGGCTTTTCTTTTCGCTGCCATCTTGGTTCCTTCCTTGTCCCGGCGATGAGGCGTTCGCCACATCCACCGTGTTTCGGGCCAAACCAACCAACGTCAACGGGATTGTCGCACCATGAGAAATGGTGTCAACCAAAAATCTTGCAGGAGACAGGAGGCCCTAGGGCATTTTGAGCTCGTAACGAACCACCACGGGATAGTCGCGCTCCTCAATGGCGTACACGCGCCCATCATGGTCGCGACACCGGACCGAGAGGCGGCGGTCGAACCGTCGCGACTTGAGCAGGCGTCCGTTCGTCTCGAAAAGATCGAGGATCGTGTACGCCGGCGCGTCTTCACCGGCCGGCGGGACATTCACGACGTTCATGATGCGGCCGTCGGGGAGTGCGAGAATGTTGACGGATGCGGCGTAGGCGTGGAAGGTGGCTCCGTCGCCGTGTCGCTCCACGCGCGGCGGCTGCATGAAGTCGTTCTCACGGTGAATCGTCATGAGAAGGCGTCCGTCCGGCGTAAACGAGCGGATCTCGTACGGCGTGCTCTGCGTGAAATACACCGTTTCGTCCGGACCGAGGTCGATCGCCCCGCCGCAGAACACGGGCTCATCCATGGGGGCCATCGGCTTCACGACGGCGTGGGAATCCGAGAACGACGACAGGTACTCGTGGCGGCGATCGTACCGGTGCACGATCTTGTGGGCGACCGGATCGAGCCACGCGAGATAGATTCCGTTCGCGCCCGGCTTCACGCTCCACGCCACACCACCGCCCGGAAACCGGTGCCGGAACTCGCCGACCAGTTCACCCTGCGCCGAAAAGATCGCCACCCGCCCGCCCTGGCTCGCCACGTAGACGCGATCCTCGGCGTCGACCCCGAGGGCGGTCGGGAAGTTGAATTCGCCGGGCCCCTCACCCTTGCTCCCGAATGAGACCATCTCCAGCGACTCGGGGTCGTAGATCCGCACCGCGACGTACCCGCGATCGAGGATGATCCACCGGCCGCGCGAGTCCACCGCCACGCCCGATATCTGGCCGAAGGCGTCATCGCCGTCCTCGGAGCCGAGCACGAGGTTCTCGAGCAGGTGGAAGGTCCCGCGGGGCGCGTCGTCCCAGAGACCACGATCGGGATTCTCGACGACGCGCGCATCGGCGGCATGGGACGGCGCCGGGGTCCGCGCTACGAGCCCCGCGGCGAGAGCAGTCGAGAGGAGTATCGATCGGGCACGATGCATCGGGTCGCCCTCGCGCGGGGCATGGCTGCGTTGGAAAGGCTTTGGCGGGTGCGACGAGGGTACCATAGAATCCCCGGGATCGCACGCACACCGGCCCGTGCGCGGCCCACAACCGGCACAGTACCCGCATTCCGCACCATGAATCTCTTCCGGCGCATGAGCGAGTTCTCCGAGGATGAACACAACATCCTCCTCATCACGTGCCCCGGCCATTTCTTCACGCATTTCTTCACGCTGACCTTCCCCGCGATCACGATCCCCCTCACCACCGCCTTCGGGATGCCGCTCGAGGACGTCGTGAAGTTGAGCTTTTGGATGTATCTCCTGTACGGCGTGCTGGCGATCCCGGTGGGCCTCGCCGCCGACCGCTGGCGCGCGAAACCGATGATGGCCGCCGGCATCGCGCTCATGGGCGCCGGGCTCGTGGTGGCGGGCGCGATCCCTTCGCCCGGCGTGATGACGGTGGCGCTCGCGGCGGTGGGCGTGGGTGCCAGCGTCTACCACCCCGCCGGAATCGCGCTCATCTCGCATACGGTGCGGCTGCGCGGGCTGGCGCTCGGCGTGAACGGCGTCTTCGGAAGCCTGGGGATCGCGCTGGCGCCGCTGGTGACCGGCCTCCTGACGTGGGCCTTCGGGTGGCAGGCGGCAATGGTGGCGCTCGGGTGCGTGGGGCTCGTGACGGCGGGAGTCGTCCACCGGGTCCGCGTCGACGAGGCGATCCGCCCCCACACCCCGCGCGAATCGTCCGACGGCCGCGGGCTGGTTCCGCTCTTCATTCTGCTGTGCGTCGCGCTGGTCCTCGGCGGGATCGCGTACCGCGGCAACATGATCCTTCTCCCCGCCTACCTGGAACTCAAGACCACGTTCCTCGCGGGCCTGCTCGATCGGCTCCCGATCGCCGCCGGGCGCGGCACGACCACGCTGGCCGCGTCGATCCTCGCGTCGCTGGTGTTCTTCGCGGGGCTCGCCGGGCAGATCGCGGGCGGGCGGCTGGCGGATCGGATGGAGCTCCGGCGCGCGTATCTCCTCTTCCACGGGTTGAGCGTCCCGTTCATCCTCGCGATGGCGTTCACCAGCGAAACGGCGCTGGTGCTGAGCGCGGTGCTCTACGGCTTCTTCTCCTTCGGGATGCAGCCCGTCGAGAACAGCCTCATCGCGGGGATCACGCCGGCGCGCTGGCGCAGCACGAGTTTCGCGGTGAAGTTCCTGCTGAACTTCGGCATCGGCTCCACCGTGGTCCACATCATCGCGCCCATCAAGACGCGCTACTCGGTGGAGATGGTCTACGCGTTCCTCGGCGGCGTGGTGTTCCTGCTGGCGTTGAGCGCGGCGGCCATGATTCTCGCCTCGCGGCGCGTGCCGCCGATTCGCAATTAGGCTCGACCCTCCCCGCGGCGTGCGCTAGAATTTTCGACGCGCCGGGAAGGTCCGGCGGCTACCCCGGCATCGAGTACATCGGAGACCAGCATGGACCAGAGAGAGTGGGAACAGAGGCTCGACCGCTACGCCGATCGCACGGCGCAGGCGGTGAAGCAGGGCGTCCACATCCTCGAGGACGCGTTCGACAAGGGCAAGGAGACGCTCAAGGAAGAGGCGTCGGGAACGCGGACGGAAACCGCGGGCGCGGAGGGTGCGCCCGCGCGCAAGGGCTCTGCGCGGCTGGGCCTGGTGCTGGTCTTCCTGGGAATCGTCTGGCTGCTCCACACGCTCAACATCCTCGACCAGCCGGTCTTCCCCATCCTCCTCATCATCCTCGGGATCTACTTCATCTCACGCTCGAAGTAACGTCGCGGCCGGCCGCGCGGGCTCACACCGCGCGGCGGTTGGAGCGCGTCTTCCGGGAGGGCTTCGCCGGCGGGGACTTCCGATCCGCGCGAGCCTGCGGCGTGCGGGCGCGCTTGGGACCGCTCCGATTCTTGCGGGGCGTGCGCTTGCCGCGCTTCTTCCTTCCGTCCTGCGAGTAGTAGGCGTGGTAGTTGAGGACCTTGTAGACCAGCCGTGCCGCCGTGAACGACGACGCGATATCGGCCTCCTGCGGGGCCAGCTCCACCGCGTCGAACGCGATCACGTTCTTGTAGCGGAAGACCGCGTCGAGGATGTCCATCACTTCCTCCCAATAGAGACCGCCGGGCTCCGGCGTCCCCACCGCGCGGATCACCTCGGGCGAGAAGCCGTCGTAGTCCACCGTGAGGTAGACGTCGTGCGGGAGGTCCATGATGTCGGCGCGGGCCTTGGTCCCCCACGCGCGGTGCGCGCGCACGCGGTCGCTCGACCGGAGGATCGCGTACTCCTCCTCGGCGAGCGCGCGGATCCCCACCTGCACGATGGGTCCGAAGCCCATGCTGTTGAAGCCCGCGCAGGCGTGATTGTCGGGCCGGCCATGGAACTCCTTGCGGAGGTCGGCGTGCGCGTCGATCCACACGATGCCCATCTTCGGGCGCGCGACCGCTTCGATCAGGGCGGGCGTGATCGAGTGCTCACCCCCGATGAAGCCGAGGAACGCGTCCGGGTGCTCCGCGCGCAGCGCCCGCGCGGCGCGCGTGACGGAGGCGAGGTCGGTGATGGCGGGGCGCGCGGTGAGGATGCCGCGCTTCGAGGCGTCGACCGCCAGCACCTCGTCGAACAGTTCGACGTGGCTCGACGCCTCCACGATGGCCTCGGGCGCCTT
>DASTOO010000266.1:0-2210 GCA_035762505.1 Candidatus Krumholzibacteriia bacterium | reverse complement strand
CTGGTTTGAACGATCTGCGGCTTGTCGAGCACGGCGGCCTCCTTGTCGTGTTGCCGGGGCGGGCCCCTATCATCGCAGACAGAGGAGCCCGCGGCAAGCCCGCCGCCGATGAATCTGACGGGTCATTCGATGCTGTACTCGAGCTCGTAGGAATGTTTCCCGCCTTCGAGGATAATCGTCATCCGTCCCGCGATTCCGGTCAACTCCCCCGTGCCCGAATCCGGAACGACTGTCACGTCCATCACATAGTCGCCCCCTCGCATGGTCCCCCGGTGCTGCAGAATGAAGCTACCCTGCTTGCCGTGCAGGGTGCCGGTCACCCGCTCGAGCGCGACATAGGCGGCGGAGCCTTCGACGGCCGTTTCGGCCGCCATCATGTGCCCATGGCTCGTCGCCGCGAGATCTCCCTGGAGTTCCTTGGCGAGAAAGAACCGGCTGAACGCCCCGCCGGCGGTATCGTCCGCGGGCTGGGGGGTCACCTTTACGTCGAACGTTCCGCGAGCGGTCATGGTCGCCTCCTTTGGAGTGTATGCGGCGCCCGTCGGCCGGGCGGCGAAAACGAGCACGAGAAGAACGAACAGGTGTTTCATGCGGTCTCCCTTGCTGGGGTGGAACCGTGTTGATCTACTTCTCTGCAGCGGGCCGCAACCCGAGGATGACCGGCCGCAGGCGTTCGACGATATGCCGAGCGTACACCCGCGAACCCTCTTCGGTCACGTGGATGGCGTCGTAGAAGATCTTGTTGGGTTCGTCCCAGTCCGGAACCTGCTCGTGCAGGAATGTCTCGAGATCGACGACGAGCGCCCCCTCCGTGCCGCCCACCTCGCGGATGACGTCGTTGAACTGGTCCTGCGACGTCTCCTCCAGCCACCCCGGCGTCAGCGTCGTGCGGTGGCGCGAGTACGGTTCCGTGGTCAGCACCGGAACGATGTCGAAGGCGCGGCACATGCGGACGAAGGCCGTGAGCCGCTGTCGATACATCCGCACGGTCGCGGAATCGGCCGGCGGTTCCGACTGGCGCCAGTCGGTGGCGGGGTCGCGGGGCCGCAGGCTGCCGCGGCCGGCCCCCTGCCGCAGCAGTCCGGCGAGATAGCAGCGCGACGACGCGATCTGCGCGGACCATTTGAGCAGGTGCTTCAGCGACACCGGAGCGCCCATGCTGGATCCGTAGTTGCCCGCGTGCCGGAGGACACCGACGTCGTTGGATGCGTGCATGAGCACGGCGATCTGCGGCCGGTCGACCACCACGTGGTTGAGCAGCACGTTGACGGAATCGTGCACGTTGTTGCCGGCCCGCGCGGCGTTCAGCGTGTTGACCTCGAGCCCCTCCGCGGCCAGCAGCGTGGACACGAGCGCCGGGAAGCGCACGTCCTCGGAGACGGCCGAGCATTCGGTGGTGGAGCCGCCGAGAAAGGTCACCGTGGCGTCCGGGTTCCGGTGCTGGAACGACGGGAGAATGTACGAGCGGGCATCGGTGCGCAGGCGCACGAGCGCCTCGTCCTCATCCAGCAGGGCGCGGCTGTAGGTGTGGTCCGTGCGCGGATGATGCATGCGCAACTTCAGCAGGTGGTCGGGCGATTCGTGGCGGTAGGGGTTGCGCCAGACGATCCGCAGCACGATCTCGCAGGCGGCGAGTGCCACAATCGTGGCGAGGACGGCGACCAGAGTCTTTGCAGCCAGGCGCGAGGTCAAGAAGGCACTCCTGCGCGGCAGGGCGGCGGCGCCCGGCGCGGTCGGCGCGACGCTAGAACAGCGTGTATATCAACGGTGCCACCGGTGTTCCGAACAGGATCAGCAGCACGCCGACCAGCAGCGAAACGACGATGATCGGCGCGAGCCACCACTTGCGGTTGTGGCGCAACAGGCCCCAGAACTCGCGGACGACCCCGCGGGGCTTCTGCTCGACGAGCGTGGCAAGGTCATCGCCCTTTTTGCGCTCGCGTTCGGTTGGTGTGGTCGTCATGGACCTCGCCGATCCTAGTACCGACGGAAATACTGTGAGAGGTCGTCGTCGCTCCGGTGTTCGGCCCAGTACGTGCTCGCGCCGCGGTCGAAGCGCCGCCGCATCGGATCGTATCCCACGAGCCGCAACACCAGGCCGATCGGAGTGAGGACGGCGTAGTATATCACGATCAATATCGCGTGCGAAACGACCCAACCCAGCGGGAAGAAGACGCGCATCCACGCCAGATACAGCGGCATGCGGAGCC
>DASTOO010000265.1:0-5213 GCA_035762505.1 Candidatus Krumholzibacteriia bacterium | reverse complement strand
TGCACGTTCATGCGCCCGTCCTTCTCCTCGAACTCCACGCCGATGTCGGCCATGTAGTGGGGAAGGTGCCAGCGCTCGATGGCGTGCAGGCGCGAGGCCTCCGTGCTGGTCCCGACCACGAACGGATAGAATGCCGAGCGGGGGAACTCGCCGCCCACGCCGAGCACGGGCGGGGTGATGACTGCCAGCACGAGCTCCTGGTAGGAGCCGACCTCGCTCTTCGTGAAGTCGAAGGCGGTCACCGCGAACACCCCGAGGCTGTGTTTGACCTCCATCGCTTCGAGGTGCGGCGGCAGCGCGCGTTTGGCCGCGTCGCGCGACATCTCGAAGAACGCGCTGACGGCATGTCCGAAGTGGTACTGCGTCAGCGGCATAGGAACCCGTGCCTGTCGAGGACGCGCGCGATGATGTCCGCCGCCTCGCGAAGCTCGTCGTGCGTGTGCGACGCCGTCACCGAGATGCGCAGCCGGGACCGGTGCTTGCCGACCGCGGGGTAGCGCACCGGATTCAGGTAGACCCCGTTGTGGATCATGTCCTCGGCGACCTTGAAGATGCGATCGTCGTCCCGGATCATGATCGGAATCACCTGGGACTCCGAGTCTCCGATGTCCACGCCGTGATCGCGCAGGTGTTGCTGCAGCACGGCGGTGTTCTCCCAGAGCCTTTCACGCAGTTCGGGCTCGTTCTTCGCGATCTCGCACGCCTTGAGCAGGCCGCCGACCACGCCGGGCGCCAGCGCGCACGAGAACACGTGCGACCGGCCGAAGCCCTTCAGGTAGCGGATGAGCTTGCGCGAGCCGGCGACATAGCCGCCCTGCCCGCCGAGGCTCTTCGAGAACGTGCCGAGGTGAATGTCGATCTCCTCGTCGAGTCCGAAGTGCTCGGCGACGCCGCGACCGTTCTTGCCGAACAGGAACGCGGAGTGGGCCTCGTCGATCATGATGCGCGCGCCATTGCGCTGCGCCACTTCCACGATCTCGGGAAGATTGGCGAGGTCGCCGTCCATCGAGTAGACACCCTCGACGATCACAAGCTTGCGCCCGCTGAAGTCCTTGAGCTTCCGCTCCAGGTCGGCCGCGTTGTTGTGCCGGAAGTAGCGCACCTGCGCCTTGGAGAGGATGATGCCGTCCACGATGCTGGCGTGTGCGTACTGGTCGGTCACGACGAGGTCGCCGGAGCGCATGATGCCGGCGATGACGCCCAGGTTGGCGCTGTAGCCCGAGGGGAAGAGGAGGCAGTCCTCCTTGTCCTTGAACGCGGCGACACGGCGGCCGAGCTCCTCGTGGAGCTCGGTGGTGCCGGAAAGGATTGGCGACCCCGACGAGCCGGTGCCGTAGGTGCGTATCGCGTCGATGGCGGCCTCGATGACTTCCGGTCGGTAGGAGAGGCCGAGATAGTTGTACGACGCCAGGTTGATCAACCCGACGAGCCGGTCCTTGCGGAGCTGCTCCACCACGTCGATGCGGGATCGCGGCGCGCTGCTCATCGGCTGGCCGAACAGATAGTAGCCGGCCGGGCGCGCCTCGTCGAACCAGTCGTCGAATGGCCCCAGGATGTCGAACGGGTCCTTGCCGGAACCCCAGAAGAAATTGCTGTAATCGAGGTCGTTGGCCGACGACGGGGCGGGCGTCGCGGGAACGGGAGCCGACCTGGCCGTCCCGGCCGCCGTTCCCTGTTCCTGCTCGGGCGTCCGGGCAGTCCCCGACTCGCCGTCTCGCAACGGTCTGGATCTCATACTAATTGTCTCCTCCTCGAAGCGTGGTAAGATACTCTGCCGCATCGACCCCGGGGCGTCAAGCCATTTAGAGGAACCCGGAGGCCTAAGCGGAGGACCCGCAAGGAGTTTCGGAAGTTACTTGATGTTTTTTGGGCAATTTATTGGTGCCGTTGTATTTCTGCTGGCCGGCCTGGTGTTCATTCTGGGGGAGATCATGCTATGGCTGACGGTGGTCCCCGTCAGCGACCTTGCCCCCCGGAAGCGGGAGCCGCTCCTCCGATTCTGGGCCCGCACGCTGCGCGACGCGACCCTGGTGCTGATGCGGGGGGCCGGCGCCCGCTTCGAGATCGGGCTGCGGGTGCCGTGCGAGGGGGGGATTCTCATCCTGATGAACCACCAGTCTGTGGTCGACATCCCGGTGTGCTACCGCTTCGTGCCCGACGCCTATCCGCAGATGGTGGCGCATCACCGGTACTGGCGCGGCATACCGCTCATCTCCCACATGATGCGGGCCTACCGGCACATTCCCGTCTATCCGGGCCGCACCGGGCGCGCGGAACTGGACCGACTCGCGGGACTCGCGCGCGAGGCCGACCATCCGATCGTGGTCTTCCCGGAGGGGCATCGGACGCGGGACGGCGAGATCCGACCGTGGAAGCGCGCCGGCCTGCAGGCGTTTCTCTCCGCGCGCCCGTGGACGGTCCACGTCGTCGTGATCGACGGTCTGTGGAACAGCGCGCGCATCCCCGACTTCATCCGAACCATCGCGCGCGTGCACTGCCGCACGGAAGCGATCGCGCCTTTTTCGTATGACGGCCGCGGCCGCGACAACCACGACGAGTTCATCGACCGGCTCGAGCAGGCGATGTGTGATAAGCTCGCCGAGATGCGCCGCAAGACACACGCGACCGAGCATCGTGAGCACGAATCCGCCGGATCGGCGGTGTCGTCGTGAGCGAGCCGACGTCGCGTCCGGGCGCGGCGCGTGACGTCGTGCGCCCGTTTCCCGGCGCGAGCAGCGCAGCCCCGGACCAGATCCCGCCCGAGGTCCGCGACATCGTCGATCTGCTCGGCGAAGCGTGCGGGCGCAATCTCGTGGGCGTGGTGTTCTTCGGTTCCCGGCTGCTGGGGACGTCGCCCGGAGAGGGGAGCGCGGCCGATCTCTTCGTCGTGGTCGAGAACTACCTGCGCTTCTACGAATCGATCGGCTCGCGGCTTCCGACCTCGCGCCACAGCGGTATCATGGCCGCGCTCAATCGTGTGCTGCCCCCCAACATCATCTACCTGAACGACCCGGGCGGCCTGCGCGCCGGCGCCAAGTGCTTCATCGTCACGGAAGGCGATCTCGCGCACGGGCTCTCGCCCGACGCAAAGGACCATTTCTTTCGCGGGCGGCTGTCGCAGCGCGTACACATCGTGCACGCGCGTTCCGGCAAGGACCGCATCGCCATGGAGCGGCGCATCGAGGCGGCGCGCTACCTCACGCTCGACTGGGTGCCGATGTTTCTCGGAGAGACCTTCGGCGTGATGGAATACTGCCAGCGCATGATGGAGGTGTCCTACGCGGGCGAGATCCGGCCCGAAGCGCGGTCGCGCGTGGCCGAAGTCTTCGGCGCGCAGTCGAGCTTCTTCCGGCTCGCGTACGACCGCGTCCTGCAGGAAGCGGTGCAGGAGGGGGACCTGGCCGCGGAGGGCGATCGCTACCGCCTGGCGAAGCGGCCGTCGTGGCGCCAGCGCTGGCGGGTCGGACACTTCTTCCGGCGCTCGAAGTTCCGGGCGACGATGCGCTGGTTCAAGTACATGCTGACCTTCGACGACTGGCTCGACTACATCGTGCGCAAGATCGAGCGCCGTTCGGGCGTGCGCATCGAGCTCTCCAAGTCGGAGCGGCGCTTCCCGATCATCTTCCTGTGGCCGAAGGCCCTGCGCGTCATCCGCGCGATGCGCAACGCCGATTCCGCCCGGGCCGCGAAGACAGCGCCGGCGAAACGGAGTGATTCGTGAGACCGGAAATTCTCTGGCTGGGTGGGGTGGTCGTCTTCGCGCTTCTTACCATGCTCGCGTACCGCATGACTGCCGCCGGGCGCGCGCTGGATGACCGGACCGGACGCGGTGGGTCGTTCGTGCTGGGATTCTGGGTCCGGAACTGGTTCTACTGGCTGATCCGTCCCGTCACGCGCGCCTCGGTGGCCATCGGCCTGACGCCGCGCTTCTATAATCTGTTCGCCATCGTATGCGGGCTCGGCAGCATGCTGGCATATGCCACCGGACACCACCCGATCGCGGGCGCGCTCATCTTCGTGAGCGGGCTCGCGGACGTCATGGATGGGGAGGTGGCGCGGGCCACGAACGTCGCCGACGCGCGCGGGGCGTTCCTCGACTCCACGCTGGATCGTTTCACGGAGTTCTTCGCCTTCGCGGGCCTCGCGTTCTGGTTCGGCGGCGGCTGGACATCTCTCGCGGTGGTGGTGGCGCTGGGGGGATCGCTGCTCGTGAGCTACACCCGCGCCCGCGGCGAGAGCCTCGGAGTTCTGTGCAAGGTGGGGATGATGCAGCGCGCCGAGCGCATGATCATCCTCGGCCTGGGTTCCATCCTCGATCCGACGCTCTCGGCGGCGCTGGGTCGGGGAGAGGGAACCGTGGTGGCGGCCGGTGTCGCGCTCATCGCGGTCGGCACCGTGCTCACGTCGGTGCACCGCACCATCTGGATCGCGCGCGCCCTCCGCGGGCGCTGACGACCTTCCCAACCTCCGCGGCAAAATAGGCTGGGGTGACGGCGAGGATTGGGACCGCGCCTACCAGTACTTCGATCGCGCGTGGGGCGGACACGTCCTGCCGCGGCTCGTCCGCCGCTTCGCAGACGGCCCCATCGACTGGCGGCACGTGCCGGATCTCCCCTCGATCGGTTCCATGCGGCAGGAACTTGTCGCCCGCTCCCGGTAAGCGCGCTTCCGCCCCGCGCGAGCCACGGTCCCGCGGCGATCGGCCCTGAAACCCCGCGCCGGCTGCTGCCGTATGCCCGGCATTGTGCTAGAATCCCCGTTCTCCCGTCACACAGCTCTGCGTAATCGAATCGGAGGGACCTTCATGCGTCTCATGGCAAGGCCGATCCCGGCATGGATCGTGTTGTTCCTGGCGGTACTCGTGGCGGCTGCGACCGCATTGGCCGACGAGCCGCGCCTGGACCCCAACGTCGCACCCACCTTCATGGCCATCGAACTGGACCTCGATGCTAACGACGAGAACTACACCGGCGCGGTTCGCATCGAGCTGCGTGTGGAGCGCGCGACGCGGGAGTTCCTCTTTCACGCTGAGGAGATGACCCTCGATACGGTGGAGCTGAAGGGCGCGGGCGGACCGGTGTCGGTGGAGATCGCCCCGGGCGGGGATCGCGGAACCCTGCGCGCCACGTGCGCCACCGAGCTGGCTCCGGGGAAATACACGCTCTCGATCTCGTTTTCGAAGCCGTACAACACGAAGGCGGTGGGTCTGTATC
>DASTOO010000264.1:0-5057 GCA_035762505.1 Candidatus Krumholzibacteriia bacterium | reverse complement strand
CGGACCCGCTACATGGACTTCACCGGTGAGCCGGGCCGGCAGGCGCATTATCGCGTTACGGCGCTCGATTTGGCGGGCAACGAGTCTGCGCCGTCGCCGGTCGCGCAGGCCCGCACGCGCGAGATGAGCGACGAGGAGTTGCTCGATATGGTGCAGGAGGCGTGTTTCCGCTACTACTGGGAGGCCGGCCACCTGGCGGCGGGGCTTGCTCCCGAAGTGCTGCCGGGCGACGCGAACCTGCTCGCGCTCGGCGGCAACGGTTTCGCGGTGATGGCGCTGATGGTCGCGGCAGAGCGAAAGTTCGTCACCCGGGAGGAAGCGGCGGAGCGGCTGCTGAAGATCGTGCGTTTCCTCGACCGCGCCGATCGGTTCAAGGGCGTGTGGCCGCACTTTCTCAACGGGGACACGGGCGAGACGATTCCCTTCTTCGGCAAGTACGACAACGGCGGCGACTTGGTCGAAACCGCGTTCATGATCCAGGGCTTGCTCGCCGCGCGACAGTACTTTTCCGGCGACAATCCGGTGGAGCGGGAGATTCGCGACACCGTCACGCGCTTCTGGCGCGAGGTCGACTGGGGCTGGTATCGGAAAACTCCCGACAGCGACGTGTTGTACTGGCATTGGTCCGCCGATCACGGCTTTCACATCAGCCATCCGTTGATCGGCTGGAACGAGACGATGATCATCTACCTGCTGGCCATCGCCTCGCCCACGCATTCAGTGCCGGCCGAACTCTACCACACCGGCTGGGCGGGCACGTCGCCGCGTCACATCCGTTACCGGCAGAGCTGGAGCCGCACCACGGAGGGCAATCATTACGCGAACGGGAACACCTACCACGGCATCAAGCTCGACGTTGGGGAGGGCAGCGGCGCCGATCTGTTCTTCGTCCACTTCTCCTTCATGGGATTCGACCCGCGCGGGATTCGCGACAAGTACACCAATTACTTCGACAACAACCGGGCGATCGCGCGGATCAACCATGCCTACTGCGCGGAGAACCCGCGCGGGTGGGCCGGCTACGGGCCGGCGTGTTGGGGGCTCTCGGCCGGGATCAACACCGGCGGCGGCCGCCCGCTGCCGCGCGACGACAACGGCACGATCAACGTGATGGCGTCGCTCGCATCCATGCCGTACACGCCGGAGGAATCGATGGCGGCCCTGAAGCATTTCTATCGCAACCTCGGCCCGAAGATCTGGGGCACCTACGGTTTCCACGACGGCTTCAACCAGTCGCAGAACTGGTACGACGAAGTGTACATGGCCCTCAACCAGGCGCCGATCACGGTGATGATCGAGAACCATCGCACCGGGCTCGTGTGGAAGCACTTCATGGCCAACCCTGAGATCCGGCCCGCGCTCGATGCGATCGGTTTCAAGGCCGACCGCTGACTGCTTCCCGGCCACCTGGGAACGGTGACGGTTCCGGCAGGCGACGGCCGCGTGTATCCGACTACCGGTTACGATACGAGGACGCCGTCCGATCGGCGTCCGAGGCAGGCCATCGGGCGCCCGCCTGATGTCTTCTAAGGCGCGAACCCGATGCTCGGCGTGCGTGGATCTCGATGAGTTGCGAGCGGGGTCGGCGGCGTTCGTAAGGATTTCCTACAACCTCGTCGGAAACGGTTACGCCGGCACTGGCGCCGCGTGAGTAGCGGAAAGTCGGATACGGAAAATCCAAAAAACTATCACGTTGCCTGAGTGGGGATTGCGGCGTGCGGGCTGGCGCCGGTCCGGCATTGGCGTCGATCTTGCTCGGTGATGCGCGGGGGGCGGAGGCGCCCCTTCCACAGGGTTCCAGCTCCTGGGGTGGTCGGACAACCCAGTTCAAAAGCGGAAACATTAACATCGAGACACTGTGAAAAACACAACTCATACCCTGAATGCGGGAGCCGCTCTCGCTCTGCTCCTCGCCCTGGCGGTCCCTGCTCCGAAGGCGAACGCGATCCCCTTGGTTTGGCTCGACGGGCCAGACGCGGGCAGCGCGTTCGCGGGCGGAGCGATCACCGTCAAGGCGATAAACTACGACACCGGGAGCTTTTATAACGGGTTGCCCGTCGGTACTTCGCTCGGCTACGGCGCGGGCGGGGCGTCGGGCAGCGTCGCCGCGGGTGAAGCCGCCCTCGCCGCCAATCAGTCTCGCGGTGTCCTCGGGACTGCCGGCGCCGGGTTTGGTCCCGGCAGCTCGGAGGATAGCTGGGGAATCATCCGCATCACGGACATCCTCGCCATCGCATCGGACGGGGTGCAGCGCTCCCTCTACAGCAGCGCCGCGTCGTCGTTCGAGCTGACCGCGATGTTCTGGGGGGTGACTGACTTCTACATGACGCAGGTCGACGCGGGCAGCGGATCGGCCTTCGCCGGTCAGATCATCGATGGCACCGGCATGCGGGTCGACATCTACATGGACGACACCAAGAACTTCAGCCAAACGGGCGGCCCCGATGGTCGTACGGCGATCGATCAATACACATCCGCGACCGACGGAGACTTGGTGCTGAGCCTGCTTTCCACGCCTGGCTTCATCAACGCCGACGGCACGCGAGGCGGCGTCGCAACCGAGTTCGAGTCGAACACGGGCTCCGTCGGCTACGCTGCGCTCAACGTGATCGGTGGCGACGCGGAGACGACCGCCCAGTTCGATACCGACGCGATTGGTTTCGGCGGCTCCAGTGGTGCGTTGTTCGCCCCGGGCCTGGCCGCCCAGATGTCCACCGATGTTTGGTTTGCCTTCACCTCGACTCAGGGCGTGAACGGTTGGGATGTGACCAGCAATGACCCCATGCTGGCCGTCATCCGTGGCCCGAGTGTTCCGGACGACACATCGACCCTTGGCCTGATCGCCGGAGGTCTTGTACTCCTCGGCCTTTTCTATCGCCGGCAGAGACTGGCGTGAATCACTCGGGCTAACTCCAGCGACATCTCGACCTCGGTCGAGCTGCTCGCTGCTTCTGCAGCGCCCCGTCCAGCCTGAAACAGGCGGGCGGGGCGTTTCGCTTTCAACCCCACGAGAGTGTATGACGGCCCCTTCAGAACGGCTGGCGCTGGAAGCGTTTCAACGTTCGGCCAGTCGAGTGCCGGCTTATCGGCAAATCCTGCGCGAGGCCGGGGCGGACCCCGGCGACGTCTCCCGCATCGAGGATTTTGCGCGGCTGCCGGTGTTGACCAAAGCCGGCACGTTTCAGCGCTTCGGCGTTGAGCAACTGTGTCTCGACGGCCAGCTCGGGCGGCTGGGCTCGGTGCTCACGAGTTCTGGTCATTCCGGCGTCTTCGCGTTCGGGCTGACGGACGCGGCGGCTCTTTCCCCCACCGTGCAGGCGATGGATGACCTGCTCGATCTTCTCTTTGGCGTCCGCTCGCATCCCACGCTTTTGATCAACTGTCTGCCGATGGGAGTGAAGATTCCCACGCAGGCGTGCACCCTCGCCGAAACCAGCGTGCGGTCCGACATGGTGGTTGGGCTCGTTCGGGCGTTCGGAACGCACTTCGCGCAGGTCATCATGATCGGCGAAACCGCGTTCATCAAAACCGTGCTCGAGCTTGGCCGAAGGAACGAGGTGGATTGGACCCGCCTTCGTCTCCACATCGTCGTTGGAGAGGAACCCTTGGCGGAAAACGCGCGCAAGTATCTCGAGCGCCTCGCTGGCCTCGATCTCGCGCGACCGGAGCGCGGTCTCGTCATTTCATCGATGGGCGTGGCTGAGATCGGGCTCAACCTGTTCTGCGAGGTGCCGCCGGTCGCGCCGCTGATCCTGTTACGCCGGATCTTGCATGAGCGAGGCGCGTTGCGTCAGGCGGTCCTCGGCTCGGTCACGACGGTGCCATCGATCTTCACGTACGATCCGCAGCGAATTCTCGTGGAATTCGGTTCGGACGGACAGTTGATCCTCACCACGTTGGACCCGGGCCTCCGGCTGCCACTCGTTCGCTATGCGACGGGAGATCGAGGAGGCGTCCTCCGCGTGCCGCCCGAGGTGAAGGGGCAGCTCGAGACCGCAGGGCTCGGTTGGGCGATGCTGGCCTCGGTGCCGATCGTGATCATTCACGGCCGTGGCGACCACGTGCCCGTCGCCGATCAGCCGGTGACCCCGGAGATGGTCAAGGAGGGCCTTTACCACGATCCTGGCGCCGCCGAGCAGACCACGGCAAATTTTCGGCTGAGCTCGGATCGGGAACGCGCACGCATTCGCGTCCAGTTGTCACCGGGTGTGACGCCCGATCGGAAACTGACGGAGCGATTTGCGGCCGGAATTGCCGCCTACGTGCGCGTGCCCTTCGAAGTCACTTGCGAGCGGTACGACGAGTTTCGCAGCGGAATGGCGTTGGATTATGAGCGGAAGTTCCAGTACCTCGGCCCGTGATACCGTCCTCGAGGGACGAGACCGCGCGCGCGTATGATTGTCCCACCGCGAAACAACTGAAAGGCGAATTCCGCCATCGCCCACTCGCGACCGTGGGCGTTGATCGCTTCGGGTGATGCCCGCTTCCGAGCGTCGAGCCGGATGAAGAAGGCGGCGATAAGGCGCAGGGCGCGTGTTGCGGTCACCGCAACATCGGTGAAGGGCCGAGCACTCGCGGCGAGCACGCGGCGCGTCCTTTTCCAACGAGCGGCTCGTGAGGCAGTTCGCTCGAGGTGGGCGCCGGTCGTGGGATTAGCGGTTTTGCGAGCGCCCGTTTCGACCACCGTCCACGGCAAGTCGGACCGCGCCGTCGCTAGTTTCGAACTGAACCGATCGCCGGCCACGGCCTCGAACATCTCCTGACCCCAGCGGCGATAGAGAATTTTCAACTCCGCCGACGAGCATGCGCTCAGAAAGCCACCTTCCCTGACGAACAACTGCTGCAGCAGCTCCGGGTTCAGGAAATGCCGTTTCGCTTCCTTCGCCCAATCGCTCACCTGGGACATGAACTGGTTGCTCTCCGTCAGAAACGTGTGGATGAAACGCTCCGTCGCATTCAACTCCGGTCGCGGTGCGCGATACTGATCGATGTCCATGCTGAGCGCGATCACTGGGTCGTGGAGTTTGTCCGAATAACTCCGCTCGGAGCCGATCTTT
>DASTOO010000263.1:0-6543 GCA_035762505.1 Candidatus Krumholzibacteriia bacterium | reverse complement strand
GACATACACCCCCAGGTCATCGTCCACGCCGACGGTGACGGGCTGATCGAACTTGCCCGGGGTACTCCCAAATTCCCCCCACTGTCCGAGAAAAACGCCGGTACTCGTGAAGCGCTGAATGCGATGGTTGAAGGAGTCGGCCACGTAGACGCGGTAGTTACGGTCCACCGCCACCCCCACCGGGAAGTTGAACTGCCCCGGCCCGCTCCCCTCGACACCCCAGGTCCGGACGAACATCCCTTCCGCCGTGAATTTCTGGATGCGATGGTTGTTGCGCTCGGCGACGTATACGTGACCACTGTCGTCGGTCGCGACGCCGAACGGAAAATCGAACTGCCCCGGCGCCGAACCCAGGCCTCCCCAGGCCCCGAGAAAGACGCCCTCGGCGCTGAAGCGCTGGATGCGGTGGTTGTTGCGGTCCGAGACGTAGACCGATCCGTCCGGCCCGACGGCGAGACGCCGGGGAAAGTTGAACTGACCGTCGCCGCTTCCACTGGTTCCCCACTTCAGGAGAAAGACGGGTGGGGTGGCGAACACCAGGGATGGTTGCAGCACGATCAGGAGAACGAGAGCTCGTGCGATGGCTGCCATGATCGTACTGACAAGGATACCACGCTTTTCGCGCGTCGCGGCCACTGATCTTACTATCTCTTGATTATCTATCTAACAGTAGAAGCAGTAGGAGGTGTGGGTATGTGGACCGCGCCTCCCAAACAGGTCCATCGATACCAGTTGCCGTGATGTCCATATGTCAGCGCAATGTGGGTGGTTCGTCGCGATCATACGGGTTGTCCACCACCAGTAGATTGTCCACACATATTCCACACGGGTTGTCCCCATTTGTGGAGGAAACCGCGCGGATAGAAAAAAGGCCGGGAGTCGAAGGCGCGATTGCCGCATGGTAACCGATACGCCTCTTCACCCCCGGCCTCGTGCGGGAAGGGTTGCTCGCTGGCGCCTACGTCGAGAGTTCCTTCCGCAGCTGGCTGATGGTCGAGCGCAACGAGACATCGCGCTCCACCATGTCCGAGATCTTCTGGCACGCGTGGATGACGGTGGTGTGATCGCGCCCGCCAAAACGCTGCCCGATCTGCGCCAGCGACGCATGCGTCATCTCGCGCGCGAGATAGATGGCCACCTGGCGCGGGAACGCAATACGCGCCGTGCGCACCTTGGACCGCATGGACTCCACCGGCACGCGGTAATGCTGCGACACGATCCTCTGAATAAGCGAAATACTCGTCTTCTTGGGCGACGACTTGACAAAATCCTTCAGGACGTCGTGCGCCATCTCGATGTTGACGTCCTTCTTGTACACGCTGGCGTGCACCAGGAGCTTCACCAGGCTGCCTTCGAGTTCGCGGATGTTGCTCTTGACACTGTCCGCGATGAGCGCAAGGACGTCGTCGGGGATGAGGATGTTCTCACGCTCGACCTTCTTGCGCAGGATCGCGAGACGCGTCTCGTAGTCGGGCTGCTGGATGTCCGTGATGAGACCCCATTCGAACCGCGACACCAGCCGGTCCTCCAGGGTGGGAATCTCCTTGGGCGGGCGATCGCTCGTCACGACGATCTGTTTGCTCGCCCCGTGCAGCGCGTTGAAGGTGTGGAAGAACTCCTCCTGCGTGCTTTCCTTGCCCGCGAGGAACTGAATGTCGTCGATGAGGAGGAGATCCACGTTCCGGTACTTCAGGCGGAACTCGTGGCTGTTGCCTTGCCGGATCCCCATGATCATCTCGTTCATGAAGGCCTCGGCGGAGCAGTAGTGGACGCGCGCGTGCGGCTGGCTCTTGAGAACGCCGTGGCCGATGCCCTGCATGAGGTGCGTCTTGCCGAGTCCCACGCCGCCGTAGATGAACAGCGGGTTGTAGACCTGCGCGGGGCGCTCCGAGACGGCGAGGCACGCAGCGTACGTCATGCGGCTGTTGTTGCCCACGACGAACTCCTCGAATACATATTTCGGGTTGAGCCGCTCGCCCTCGAGCGGCGCCCGGCGGCTGCGCTGCACCGGCGCCAGGGACGCGCTCTCCATGCGCCGCGAGATCTCGGGCGGTGCGTCGTTGGCGTTCTGCAGCGCGACCTGGGGATCGACGCCGATGACCTGGCGGAGCGCGAACTGGATCTTATCCGAGTGGTGCTCGCTCACCCATTCCACGAAGAACTTGCTGGGACAGTCGATGGTGACGCGCGCACCGTCGACGGAACTGAGGCGCATCGGCTTGAACCACGTCTCGAACGTCTGTTTGTTGACGAGCGTGGTGACCGACGCGAGGAACTCCGACCACAAGTGGTCGTTGCCGTTCTGGCGGGAGGAAACCGACATGGAGGATACCCTTTCTCCCTCGGAGAGACTCCGATGCGAGCCGACCGCAACGCGGCCGCAAACGCAGACCCTTCATCAACCTCGTAACCACGATTTTGGAAGCGGGTCGCCGCGGCCGGCGCACCCGGAAATTCTTATATGAACGCCGGTTCCGAATAAGGCCGGCGGGGAAACAGCGGTTATCCACAAATGTGGATAATACGCCAATTTATTGTGGACAAAGCAATTACAAGAAAAGCGGGGGATGCGGAAGTGAAGTTGTCCACAGTGCCTGCTCCAGAGACCCTTGACCACGGACTGAAACGCTGTTGGGAAATGCCGTAAGCCCGGAAGAAGCGCAACGGATCGGAAGGTACCAGAGTCGCGAGAGGGCCATCAACAGCGAAATGGAGTTGCTCACAGGAACAGACCAACTGGCGTCTTTGCAACCGGTTCAGTTGTTCGGGGCTGTGGATAACTCTGTGGGTTTCTTGGGGCTTGACGACGGGAACCGATTCCGATAGAGTCACCCCTTTCAAGCAACCATCGAGTCAGTACCTGCTCACGCCACCCGGCCACCCCGGCCCGGTGACCCGGCAGGATTTTTCATCACGTTCACACAGGATCGTCGATCATGAAGCGTACATTCCAGCCCAATCTCCTCAAGCGGAAGCGCGATCACGGTTTCCGCAAGCGCATGAGCACGCGCGGCGGGCGACTCGTCATCAAGAGACGCCGGCAGAAGGGCCGCAAGCGGCTCTCGGCGTAGTGCCTCCGGCAACGGAGGGCGGCGCCATCATGGGCCCGCGAGAGTCCGCGCGATCTTCCCGACGACGCCTGCGCACCCTCGAGCACGCGTGGCAGTTTCGACGCTGTTATGACTCGGGGCGCAAACTCGTCGCGAATCACTCGGTCATATTCCTCTTCGCGCCGCCCGAACCGGATGGCGTCCGGGTTGGAGTCGTTGCCAGCCGCCGCGTCGGCGGCGCCGTGAAGCGCAATCGCGCCAAGCGGCTGCTTCGCGAGGCATCGCGTCGCGTCGCAACCCTGTGGCCCGACTCGCACTGGATTGTCCTTGTCGCCAAGGGGTCGATCATCACACGGAGTGCGGATGAAGTTCAGGCGGATATTGCGCGCGCGCTCGAGTCGGGCGGCGCCGGGCGGGCGGGGAGCTGAAATGAACGACACCGGAAACCGGTCGCAACCAGGGCCATCTGCGATGCTGCAGCGATCGTTGCTCGGCCTGATCTCCGGCTATCGGCACTGGCTCTCCCCGCTGCTGCCTCCCGCGTGCCGCTTTCACCCCACCTGCTCGGACTACGCGTTCGAGTCGATTCGAACACACGGGCCCGCCCGGGGTACGGTGCTCGCCGTGCGCCGCCTGTGCCGCTGCCACCCGCTCAGCCCAGGCGGGTTCGATCCCGTTCCGCCGCGCGGTGAAGACCACCGCGGACCGGTGCCCGTCTCGTCACTCGCCACGAAGGAAGTTCGATGAGCAAAGGATTCTCCATGGAGCGCCGCGCGCTCGTCGCGTTCGTCGCGTCGATGGCGCTGTTTCTCGCCTACGATGCCTTGTTTCTCGCGCCGAAGATGAAGGAGCAGCGTGCCCGCCGCCAGGCCGAGGCGCTGCAAGAGGCCGCGGACGCGGAGCGGGCGCGGGCCACCGATACGCTGCTCGCTCCCTCCACACCCCCGGCGCTGACCGCGCCCGCCGACACGAGCGGCCGCGCGACGGCGGAGAGCTTCGCCGCGGCGGAGACGCCGTCGCGGAGCATCACCGTGGCGACACCGCTCTACGAGCTCACGATGGACACGCGCGGCGCGGTGATCACATCCGCGAAGCTCCTCCGCTACACGACGCGCGAGGAGCCCGTCGAGCTGATCCCGGTGGGCGAGAGCTGGTCCGGCACGCGCATGCTGTCCACCCGCGTCGACGGTGAAGCGAGCGACCTCGACATCGACGCGATCGTCTTCGACGTCACCGCCGGCGGCGGACCGCTGCCGGACGGCGCGCGCGTCGTCGTGGCGGGCAGCGAGCCGGTCGACGTCGTTTTTCGCGCCGAGGGACCGGGCGGCACGGTGGAGCGGACCTTCCGTTTCTTCGGCGATCGCTACGACTTCGAGGCCGCGGTTCGCGTCAGCGAGGCGCTGGCACCGGGAGCGGTGAACGTCGCGTGGAGTTTCGGCCCCGGACTGAACGCCACCGAGGCCAACGTCAAGAACGACCAGGACGCCTTCCGCGCCACCGTGCTGCTGGGCGAGGAGAAGCACCGGCGCAAGCCCGGTGACTTCAGCCGCTCCCACTCGGAGGAGTACAACGGCACGTTCAACTGGGCGTCGCTGCAGACCAAGTACTTCATGGCGGCGATCTACCCGGAGCAGCCCACGCGCGCGAACGTGCAGATCACCGGCATCAAGGCCGAGCACCGCGTCAGCCAGATCGTTTCCGTCCCCGTGGCGGCCGCGCGAGGAGACGTGTCGAGCCGGATGCGCGTGTTCATGGGCCCCCTGAACTTCGACGTCGTCGGGGCGCTGGGCGTCGGCCTCGAGAAGAACGTCGAGATGGGGATGCAGTTCATCCGGCCGGTGAGCGTTGCGGTACTGTGGTCCATGAACCAGGTCTACCGCTTCGTCCCGAACTACGGCTGGGTCATCGTCATCATCTCGCTCCTGACGAAGATCCTCTTCTACCGCCTGACCCACAAGAGCTTCAAGTCGATGAAGGAGATGCAGGACCTGCAGCCGCGGCTGGCCGCGCTCAAGGAGAAGTTCGGCGACGACCGCCGCCGCATGAGCGAGGAGACGATGAAGCTGTACAAGGAGGCGGGGGTGAATCCGCTGGGCGGATGCCTCCCGATGGTCCTGCAGATGCCGGTCTTCATCGCCCTGTTCAACGTGCTGAGCTACATGATCGAGCTGCGCGGCGCGCCGTTCGTGGGGTGGATCAGCGACCTGTCGCAGCAGGACGTCCTGTTCAAGCTGCCGATATCGCTGCCGCTGATCGGCGACAACTTCAGCCTGCTCCCGATCCTCATGGGCGGGTCGATGTGGGCGCAGTCGAAGCTGGGCGGCTCGCCCACCGGCACGAGCACGGCGATTCCGCCGGGCTTCAACACGCTGCTGCCCGTCGTGTTCACGGTGCTCTTCTACAAGATGCCGTCGGGACTGGTGATCTACTGGATCATCAACACGGTGATGTCGGTGGTGCAGCAGTACTACATCGTGAGGGGTTCAAAGAACGCTCCGGCCGCGGTGGTCGTCGAAGAGGCGCCGCGCAAGCGCTCCCGCTCCGGCGGGCGCAAGGGCCGCTAGAGGGGACCACGAGATGCCGGGATCCATCGAGACCTCCGGAAAGACCATCGACCAGGCGCTCGAAAAGGCGCTGAAGGAGCTCGGCGCCCGCAAGGACGAGGTCGACATCGAGGTGCTGTCGGAGACCCACAGCGGGATCCTGGGACTCTTCGGCGGCAAGATCCTGCGCATCCGCGTGACGCGGCGTGACGGGCGCGACACGGTCGCCAGCGAGAACTCGGAGATCATCCGCGGCATCATCGCCGAAGTCCTGGGTTTCATGGGCGTGGAGTACACGCTGACCATCGAGGAATCGGAAGACACCACCTTCGTCAACATCTCCTCCGAAGGTCTCGACGGGCTCCTCATCGGGCGGCGCGGAGAGACGCTGGCGTCGATCCAGCACATTGTGAACCGCGTGTTCACGGGGCGTACGCAGCGCCACAGCAAGATCACGGTGGACGTCGGCGGATACGTCCACCGCAAGCACCGCCTCCTCATCGAGAAGGCGCACCGCCTCGCGGACCGCGTGCGGCGCACGCAGCGCGAGTGCGACTTCGAGCCCCTGAAGGCGTCGGAGCGCCGCATCATCCACCTCGCGGTCGCGGAGTTCGACGACGTCACGACGTACACGATCGGCGACGGCCTGCTGCGCAAGGTGGTCCTCACGCCGCGAGGGTCGGACACCGGCGACCTGCCTCGCGACTGACCGGCCCGCGGGCGGCCCCGCGGCGGTGTTGGAAGCCGCGGTATGCGTTCTGCGCAACGTTCTCGCGTGGAATGCGGAGTGGAAAGCATGGCCCAACCTGTGCTGCGGATTGTTGCTCAGAACGCATACCGCGGCTTCTGAACGTCCACGATGGCCGCACGGTCCCGGTTCCATGACGCAACGCGCACTCATTCTTTTTGCGGCGATCCTCGCCCTCATTCCGGCCGCCTCCGTGGCAGCC
>DASTOO010000262.1:0-2906 GCA_035762505.1 Candidatus Krumholzibacteriia bacterium | reverse complement strand
TTCACGAGCCAGACGTCGGAGCCGTGCTCGTCGAGCCGCTGCGCGAGCAGCCGCGCGTACACCACCGGCGGCTGCGGCAGGAACGGGGCGCCGAAGCAGGCGGAGAAGGTCGGCTGCGGCTCCTTGACCCCGATCTCCGTCCCCGCGAGCTTGGCCGTGAAGCCGGACAGGAAGTAGAACATCGCCTGGTTCCGCGTCAGGCGCGCGATCGGCGGCAGGATCCCGAACGCGTCCGCCGTGAGCATCACGACCGCCATCGGGTGCCCCGCCTGCTTCGCGGGCAGTGCGTTCGCGATCTGCTCGAGCTTGTAAGCGGCGCGCGTGTTCTCGGTCTTCGAGTCGTCGTCCAGGTCGAGGACGCCTCGCTCGTCCATGACGACGTTCTCGAGCACGGTCCCGAACGTCCGCGTGGTCTTGTAGATCTCGGGCTCGGCCTCCGCGGACAGGCGGATAACCTTCGCGTAGCAGCCGCCCTCGAAGTTGAAGATGCCGAGGTCGGTCCAGCCGTGCTCGTCGTCCCCGATCAGGCGGCGCTTCGGATCCGCGGACAACGTCGTCTTGCCCGTTCCGGAGAGTCCGAAGAACACCGCCGAGTCGGCGGCCGGCCCCTCGTTGGCGCTGCAGTGCATCGACAGCACGCCACGCAGCGGCAGAACGTAGTTCATGATGGTGAAGATGGACTTCTTGATCTCACCCGCGTACGAGGTTCCGCCGATCAGCACGATGCCGCGCCCGAAGTGCACCAGAATGAAAGCTTCGCTGCGCGTGCCGTCCACCGCGGGGTCGGCCTTGAACCCCGGCGCGCTGATGATCGTGAACTGCGGCTCGTGGTTGCGCAGGTCGTCGGCGTCCGTGACGGGGATGAACATGTTGCGCGCGAACAGCGAGTGCCACGCGAGTTGGGTGACCACGCGGATGGGCAGGCGCTCCGTGACTTCCGCGCCCGCCCAGCAGTCCTGCACGTAGACCATGTTGTCCTGCAGGTACGCCTGCACCCGGTGCAGGAGGCCGTCGAACTTCTCCTCGCTGATGGGCCGGTTCACCTTGCCCCACCAGATCTTGTCCTTGCTGGAGGGCTCCTCGACGACGAACTTGTCCTCCGGGCTGCGCCCCGTGTACTTCCCCGTCTCGGCGCACATCGGGCCGTCGGCCGCGATGACTCCCTCGCCGTTCATGACGAACTCTTCGTAGAGCGTCGCCGGCGATGCGTTCCACATCACGCCGCCCAGATTGGTCAGGCCGACCGCGTCGAGTCCGACCTTCGGCGTGAAATCGCTGTATGACATCGAAACCTCCGTACTTGTCCGTATTGAAGAGTCTCCCGCACGGCGCAGTCCCGGCGGTTCTTCGCGAACCGGGTATGTGTCGGGAATTCGGCCGCGATACTAGCGCAAAGCCGCGCGTGGTTCCACTGGGTTTTCGGCGTCGCCGTTCCGCCCCGCCGCGGCGGGCCGCACGATCGGAGGCGCCCCTATTTCAGCCGCTCGAAGTCGGAAAGCATCCACTCGGACAGGATCATCTGGATGCGGATGCCGAAACCTTCGCTCCACGCATCGGTCCCCACGATGTCGGGGTCCTCGAAACCGTTGACACTGTACCCCACGCCGAGCCGCAGCGAACGGTACACCATGCGGCCCAGCTCGACGCCCGCCCCCGTCTGCGCGGACCCGCCATCCCGCAGCACCACCGTGCGCGCCCACGCGTCGAAGTCCCACCCCCGACCGAAGTGCCAGACGTACTGCCCGAGCGCCACGTCTGTGTCGGTGGAGACCGATGCCCCGTAGCTCCAGTCCTCGACGTGCTTGTAAGCATACTTGAGGCGTATCTCGTGCGATGCACTCGCCAGTACGTTCACGTCGGTCGACGCGACCAGCCGCCAGCGGATCGCGTCCGGGTCGAGCGGTGCGTAGCGGTCGTACCAGTTCTTGAGCATCACGAGCGACTGCACCGGCGCGTGCGGAGAGCGGTAGGCACCCGCGAGCGTGGCGTAGAACTGCGTGCCGTCGCGCTCGCCGTTCATCTCGTTCAGAGCGAGGATGTTCTTCGCGAGCCAGGCGAATCCGCCGTCCAGCTGCTGTGCCGCCGCGATGCGCAGCAGGTGCTTGTCGCCCGGGCGCTCCCAGCGGTATTCATACCCACCGTCGACGAAGTACGCGTCGGGACGACGCGCGCCGAGCCCGGTGGTGAGTGAGACGTATTCCTCGTCCTGCCGCCCCGAGAGTGACGTGAACGTTTCGAGACCCACGGTGGCGCCGGTGTGGCGGCCCAGCGCGAGGCGCTGCCGGATTCCGCTCACCGCGCCCATGCGCGCGTCTCCCGCCGCGCGGTCCATCGCGTAGCGCGTGTAGGCCTGGGTGCCGCCCGCGCTCGTCCCCTCCACACCTGCCGTGATCTGGTTCGTCGTCGCGCGGCCGCGGGCCGTGAGGTACTCGTGCGTCGCGATGGCGCGGAAGCGCTGTGACAACGGCACGCCGAGCGTCGTGCGCAGACGGTTGGGATAGTCTTCCACGACTTCGTCGCCCACGTTCTGCTCCCACGTGCTCGCGATGCCGGTGCCGCCGCGGCTCCCGAGGGCGAACCCGAGCAGCGTCAGCAGACCTTGCTGCTCCGCCTGCGGCTGGTCGTGGCGCGCCACGCGCAGGCCCGCCGACAGCTCGACGAGCCGGCGCCGGTAGTCCACGGTGGTGCGCACCGTCTCCCGCCGCTCGCCGGTGCGCTGCAGCTCGTGCATGTAACCGTCGGCGTTTAGCGCGAAGGCGCGGGGCGCCGCGAGGCGGCCCGCGAAGCCCGCCTTCAGGCTGGCGAGCTCGCTGTCGGCGCCGCGGAAGGACGGATTCGAGAAGTCGCCGTCGACGCGGCGCAGGTAGAGATCGACCTTCGACAGGCCGCGCTCGCCGCCCGCGCCG
>DASTOO010000261.1:0-13234 GCA_035762505.1 Candidatus Krumholzibacteriia bacterium | reverse complement strand
CCACGGCGACGCGGCGGGAGTCCGCCGCGACTTTTCGATCTACGACAGCGACGACAGCATGGGCCTCTTGAAGGCGATCCTGTCGCGCTTTCCCAATGACGCGCGCTTCATCAAGTCACCGCGCGCGCTGCGTGACCGCATCAGCCGGATGAAGAACGACCTCATCACGCCCGCCCTGTGCGCCGAACGCGCCGTGGGCATCGGCGAGCAGCGCGTCGCGGCGTTGTACGCCGAGTACGAAAAGGACCTGCGCCGCGCCAACGCGCTCGACTTCGACGACCTCATCATGAAGGTGGTCGAGCTGTTCGCGGCCAACGACGGCGTCCGCGAGCTGTATGCGCGCCGCTTCCGTTACATCCTGGTCGACGAGTTCCAGGACACCAACGCCATCCAGATGGCGATGATCGACGGGCTGGCGTCGCACCACCGGAATCTCTTCGTGGTTGGAGACGACGACCAGTCGATCTACAGCTGGCGCGGCGCGCGTGTGGAGCACATCCTCGAGTTCGAAGACCTGTACGAGAGCACGCAGGTCATCCGCCTGGAGCAGAACTACCGGTCCACCAGGACGATCCTCGACGCCGCCAACGGCGTCATCGCCCACAACGCCGGCCGCAAGGGCAAGAACCTGTGGACGAACGGCGAGGTGGGCGAGAAGGTGCGCGTCACCGCGTGCGCCGACGAGGAAGGGGAGGCACTCGCCGTCCTCGACCTGGTCAAGCGCGAGGTCGCGGCCGGCGCGAGCCCGCGCGACATCGCGATCCTCTACCGGACCAACGCGCAGTCGCGCGCGCTGGAAGACGTCTTCAAGCTGGGCTCGATGCCGTACCAGATCATCGGCGGCGTGCGCTTCTACGAGCGCGCCGAGGTGCGGGACGTGCTCGCCTACTGCAAGGCGCTGGTCAATCCCGCGGACAGCATCAGCGTCAAGCGCATCATCAATGTGCCGCGCCGTGGCATCGGCAAGGCCACCATCGACCATCTGGAGAACTACGCCGTCGAGCGCGGCGTCTCGATGATCGACGCCATGCGCGCCCCCGACATCGGGCTGGGGGCCGCGGCGGCGAGCCGCTGCCGCGCCTTCCTCGACGTGTTCGACCGTCTCCGCCTCGCCGCCGACACCGAGGTAGCGCCGCACGTGGTCTCGGAGATATTCAAGGCCACGGACTACATGAAGTACCTCGAGGAGGCCTACCCGGACGGGGACGTGCGCACCGAGAACGTGGATGAGCTGCTCTCCGCCGCGCACGCCTACGCGGAGGGGGCCGAGGACAAGTCGCTGCGCGCGTTCCTGGAAGAGGTGGCGCTGGTGGCGGATGTCGACACCATCGACCTGGAGAGCGGACAGCTCACCCTCATGACGCTGCACAACGCCAAGGGGCTCGAGTACGGGATCGTGATCGTGACGGGGCTCGAGGAGGGGCTGTTTCCGCACTACAATTCCATCGACGACGCCGATGCCGTCGAGGAAGAGCGCCGGCTGTTCTACGTCGGCATGACGCGGGCGCGGCGCAAACTCTACCTCACCTTCGCCGGGATGCGGCGGCGCATGGGGTTCATGGAAGGCGGGGTGCCGTCGCGTTTTCTCGCCGAAGTGCCCGAGCGTTGCCTGGAGGCGCCGGTGGAGCCGGTGGTCTCGCGGAGCGCGTCGCTGTTCGACGGCGGTTCGGCGTGGTCGCGGGCGCGCAACGTGATCGACGAATACGCCCAGGCCGAGGCGCCCGACGAGAACGCGTTTCCGCCGGCGCCGGCGGCCCCGCGTGCGGCGTCCCGGCCGCGCTACGAAGTCGGCACGCGCGTCCTGCACGACCGCTTCGGCAAGGGCATCGTCCGGCGCGTCGAGGGTCAGGGCGAGCAGATGCGCGTGACCGTCATCTTCGACGCCGGGGGGGAGCGCAAGTTCATCGCGCAGTACGCGCCCATGCGGCCCCTGTGACGGCCGGCCACGGCGCATCGCCCCGGAGAAGCACATGAGCAAGATCGACCGCGACGTCATCCGCCACCTCGAGCGCCTCGCGCGCATCGACCTCACGCCCGACGAGGTGGGCCCCATCACCGAACAGCTGAACCGCATCGTGGCCCTGGTCGAACGCCTGCAGGCCGTCGACGTGGAGGGCGTGGAACCGACGCGCGCCATGTCGCACGGGGACGCCGGCCAGGACCTGCGCGCGGACGTGGTGACGCCGGGGCTCGACCGCGCCGACGTCCTGGCCGAGGCTCCGGACGCCACCGCCGAGTTCTTCCGCGTGCCGCGCGTCATCTCCCGCGGCGAGGAATCGTGAAGCTTAACGAACTGTCGATCCACGAACTGCGCGCGCGCATGGCCGCGGGCGAGGTCGGGCCCGTCGCGGCGTGCGAGGCGGCGCTGGCCGCCGTCGACGCCCGCGACGGCGCAGTGGCGGCCTTCCTCGACGTTCACCGCGAGCGCGCGCTGGCGCGTGCGCGTGCGCTGGAGGCATCGGGAGGGTTCCGCGCGCTCCCGCTGGGCGGCGTTCCCGTCGCGATCAAGGACAACATCTGCATCGCGGGATCGACCACCACGTGCGGCTCGCGCATCCTGGGGAAGTACAAGCCGCCGTACAGCGCGACCGTCGTCGAGAAGCTGGACGCGGCGGGCGCGGTGGTGATCGGGAAGACCAACCTGGACGAGTTCGCGATGGGCTCCTCCACCGAGAACTCCGGTTTCGGGCCGACGCGGAACCCGTGGGACCCGGCGCGCGCTCCCGGCGGATCCAGCGGCGGTTCCGCCGCCGCCGTGGCGGCGGGGATGGCGGCCGCGTCGCTGGGGAGCGACACCGGCGGGTCGATCCGCCAGCCGGCGAGCTTCTGTGGTGTGGTGGGGATGAAGCCGACCTACGGGCGCGTCTCGCGCTACGGGCTGGTGGCGTTCGCCAGCTCGCTCGACCAGATCGGACCGTTCACGCGCAGCGTGTGCGATTGCGCGCTGGTGCTGAATGCGCTGTGCGGGCGCGACCCGCGCGACGCGACCAGCGCCTCCGCGCCGGTCCCCGATTTCACCGCGGGACTGGGCCACGGTCTCAAGGGCGTGCGTCTCGGCGTGCCCTGGGGGTTTCTCGGCGAGCAGCTCGACGCCGGCGTGCGCGCGTCGTTCGAGGCGGCGGTCGCGGCCGCGCGGCGCGACGGCGCGGTGGTGGAGGACGTGGAGCTCCCGCACGCGGACCACGGCCTCGCCGCGTACTACATCATCGCCAACGCGGAGGCGAGTGCGAACCTCGCCCGTTTCGACGGGGTCAG
Organism: Candidatus Krumholzibacteriia bacterium; assembly: GCA_035762505.1. Taxonomy (GTDB): domain Bacteria; phylum Krumholzibacteriota; class Krumholzibacteriia; order WVZY01; family JAKEHA01; genus JAKEHA01. The sequence goes on along the minus strand of DASTOO010000261.1, from coordinate 9,979 downwards.
GTACGGCCACCGCTCGCCGCACGCGCAGACGCTCATCGACATGTACACGAAGACGCGCGAGGAGGGCTTCGGTCCCGAGGTGAAGCGGCGCATTCTGCTGGGGACGTACGTCTTGAGCGCGGGTTACTACGACGCCTACTACCGGCGCGCGCAGCAGGTGCGCTCGCTCATCATCGCGGACTTCGCGAAGGCGTTCGCGCGCTGCGACGTGGTGATGCTCCCGACGGCGCCGACCCCCGCGTTCCGGCTGGGCGAGAAGACCGACGACCCGATTCTCATGTACCTGAACGACGTGTTCACCATCCCGGTGAACCTGGCGGGGCTGCCGGGCATCTCCATCCCGTGCGGCTTCTCGCCGGAGAAGCTCCCCATCGGACTCCAGCTGGTGGGGCGCGCCTTCGAGGAGGGGCCGCTCCTGCGCGCGGCGGCGGGCATCGAGCGGCTGGTGGACTTCCCGGCGGGTGCGGTGGCCCCGGTTGTGCGAGGTTAGCATGTCGCGTTACGAAGCCGTCATCGGACTCGAGGTGCACGCGCAGCTGCGCACGAACAGCAAGATGTTCTGCGGCTGCTCGGCGGCGTTCGGCGGGCCTCCCAACACGCAGGTGTGCCCGGTGTGCCTCGGTCTGCCGGGCGCGCTCCCGGTGGCGAACGCGCGCGCGGTGGAGTTCGCGGCGCGGCTGGGCCTCGCCACCGGTTGCGCGATCGCGGAGGAGAGCGTCTTCGCGCGCAAGAACTACTTCTACCCGGACTGTCCCAAGGACTACCAGATTTCGCAGTTCGACACGCCGCTGTGCCGTGAAGGACACATGACGCTGGAGAGCGGGAAGCGCATCCGCATCCGACGCATCCACCTGGAGGAGGACGCCGGGAAGCTCGTCCACGTCGACGGCGCGGATCACAGCCTGGTCGACATGAACCGGAGCGGCGTTCCGCTGGTGGAGATCGTGAGTGAACCGGACATCCGCACGGCGGCGGAGGCGTCCGAGTACCTGCAGAAGCTCCGGTCGCTGGTCCGCTATCTGGAGATCTGCGACGGGAACATGGAGGAGGGGAGCCTGCGCTGCGACGTGAACATCTCGCTGCGCGAGACGGGTACGGAAGCGCTCGGCGTGAAGACCGAGGTCAAGAACCTGAACTCGTTCAAGCAGGTCGAGCAGGCGCTGGAGTACGAGTTCGAGCGCCAGGCGCAGGTGCTGGCGGTGGGCGGGCGCGTGGCGCAGGACACGCTGTTGTGGGACGCGGCGGTGGGGCGCGCCGCGGTGATGCGCAGCAAGGAAGAAGCACACGACTACCGCTACTTCCCGGAGCCGGATCTGCGGACTCTGCGCGTGAGCCGGGAGGAACTGGATGCGATCCACCGCGAGCTCCCGGAGCTGCCGGACGCGAAGCGCGCGCGTTTCGCGGCTCAGTACCACCTGCCCGCCTACGACGCGGGGGTGCTGACGGTGTCGCGCGACATGGCGGATTACTTCGAGGAAGTGGTGAAGGCGGGTGCGGACGCGAAGGCGGCGAGCAACTGGATGATGGGCGAGGTGTCGCGCGAGCTGAACGAGCGCGGAATGGAGATTGCATCGTTTCCGCTGACGCCCGCGGCGCTGGCGGGACTGGTGCTCCTTCAGACGGGCGGCAGCGTGAGCTCCAGTGCGGCGAAGTCGGTCTTCGCGGACATGCTGAAAAGCCCCGGCGAGTCCGCTGCTGACGTCGTGAAACACCTCGGGCTCGAACAGGTGAGCGACAACGCAGCCATCGAGAAGGAAGCAGCCGCGGTGCTCGATGCGCACCCGGAAGAAGTCGCGCGCTACCTCGCCGGCAAGGAGCAGCTGCTGCAATTCTTCGTGGGCCAGCTCATGAAACGCACGCGCGGCAAAGCAAATCCGCAACTTGCGACGGATCTCATTCGAACTCTTCTCGACAAGCGCCGCTGAGAAGAATCTTTCGCGTTCAGAAAACATTTCGGTTGACGTGTTTCTGAGGCCGGAATTCAGTTGCCGGGAACCGCTTCACGGGAGCGCGCTCGAGGCGCACTCCCGCGCCCGCTTGTGCGATGTGATGCCCGTCGCGACACGGCACGTCGTTACTTCGCATCGAGCCGGTGCGGACGTTGGTCACTCCGTCGGACATCGACGGCGTGCTCTTCGAGCGGGACTGCGCGCGCCGGGGCCCCTACCCGAGGACGCCCGGCGACGGCAGCTGGGTGGTCTCGGAGCAGAAGATGGCCGTGCAGTTTCTCGCCAGCGAGGATCTCATGGTGAAGTACGAGGCGGCGAAGGCGCTTCTCTCGCACAGCCGACCGGACGCCACCTTCGCCGAAGTGCTCGAAGTGCTGCTCGGCGAGTTCCTGGAGCGTCGCCGCCCGGAGGCGCGGCAGCGCAGGCGCGAAGCGAAACGAGCCGCGGCGCAGCAATCAACGAGCGCAGGTGGTAAGTTCTCGACCGCCGGCGCCGGTGGTGGTCAGCAGGCCCGCGCGCGGTTGCTATCGCGTCACGTAGCGGCCGAGGTCCGCGACGCGGTGTTCATCCGCGACGGTGGGCGATGTACATACGTGGCGCGGGACGGCACGAGCTGCGGGTCGATGCACGCTCTTGAGATCGACCACATTCGTCCCTTCGCAGCCGGCGGAGCGCACGACTTATCGAACCTTCGCCTCCTGTGCGCCGCGCACAACCGCCTGGCCGCCGAGCGGGCGCTGGGGAAGCACGTGATGGCGGGCTACTGGCGGCGGGACTAGACTCGCTCCTCCGCGCGGGTAGGCGGTTGGACGAGAGGACCGCGCGGCCGCCGGAAGTTGAGGGCACACGCGCGGGGGTCTTGCGCGCGGCGCGCGCGCGTGCTATAGTTCGCCCGTTCGATCCCGCCAATTCCACCGGCAACGGAAGGGGCGTTGGGAGGAGGATGTGAGGATGAAGTACGTTGCCTTTTTCATTTCCTGTTTGCTTGTGCTCGCGACGTTCGCGCCGGAAGGTTTCGCGCAGGTCCGCCTGAACGAGATCCTCGGCGATCCCGCCACCGATTGGAACGGTGACGGCAACGTCGATTCGAAGCTCGACGAGTGGGTCGAGATCGTCAACACCGGTGCGTCGCCGGTCGACCTCTCGCGGTTCCGCATCTCCGATGCGTCCGCGGGCGAGTCGTTCCGTTTCGCGCTATCGGGGACGATCGCGCCGGGTGAGGTGAGGGTGTATTACGGTTCCGACGTCGTCGCATGGCAGGCGGCGAACGGGGTCGCGCAGTTCGGGCTCAGCCTGAACAACTCCGGCGACACCGTCTCGCTGTACGAAGTCAACGGCGCCGACATTGCGGTCGCGGACGCGCGGGCGTACGCGACCGCGGAGGTCGCGAACGACCGTTCCATCGGGCGCATGCCCAGTGGCACGGGCGACTGGGTCATCTTCGACGCGCTGAACCCGTACACCGGCACGCAACCGCCGGTGGCGACGGGCTGCAGCCCGTCGCCCGGCGAGACGGTGGCCTGCCCGACGCCGACCCAGGCTTCGACCTGGGGACGCGTCAAGGCGCTGTATCGCGGTTGATCCGCCGGACACCCGCGGGTGCCCGGCCAGTAACACGGTGAATCAATAGCAACCTGCCCCGTTCGTTGCCGGTGGGGGGCGGGATCGACGGTTGACAGACCCCGTCGGGTGGAGTAACTTCCATCCAGATAATGAGTTGGGCAGCATGATGCAAACCCCGGATCTGCTCGCGGATCTGCTGGCGCGTTTCTCGTCGGGCGACGTGCTCGCCGCGTCACGCCTGATGTCGATCGTCGAGCGGGGTGGTGCCGCCGCGGAGACGGTGCTCGACGCGCTGTTCACGAAGACGGGCCGCGCACGGCGCATCGCGCTCACGGGCCCGGGCGGCGCCGGCAAGAGCACGCTCGTCGACGGACTGACCCGGCGCCTGCGCACAGCGGGGCAAACGGTGGGTGTGGTCGCCGAGGACCCGACGAGTCCGTTCTCCGGGGGCGCCGTACTGGGTGATCGCGTGCGCATGACGCACGCCGTCGGCGACGCGGGTGTGTTCGTGCGCTCACTCGCCAGCCGCGGGAGCGAGACCGGGATCAGCCCCCTCGCGTGCGAGCTCGCCGACGTGCTCGACGCGTTCGGACGCGACGTCGTGCTGCTCGAGACCATGGGGGTGGGCCAGGTGGAGACGCGCATCCGCTTCGCAGCCGACACCGTGGCGGTCGTGATGACGCCGGAATCGGGCGACGAGGTGCAGAGCCTCAAGGCGGGTCTCCTGGAAGTCGCCGACGTGTTCGTGCTGAACAAGTCGGACCGGCCCGGCGCGCACGCCTTTGCCGCCGATCTCACCGCCATCGCAGGCTTGCGCCGGCGGGGTGAGTGGGTGCCGCCGGTCGTGCAGACTGTGGGCAAGGAAGGGCGGGGGCTCGACGCGCTGGAGTCGGCGCTGGAGTCGCACTTGCAATACCTCGCGGAAACGGGGCGCGGAGAGCTCCGGCGGCGCGACGCGCTGCGCGAGCGGGTGCGCGCCCTAGCGGAGGACGCGTGGCGGGAGGCGTGGTGGCGGGACCCTACCGCGCGCGCGGAGTTTGATGGTATGTTAGAGCGTGTGGCGGTCGGCGCGCTGTCGCCGTACCGGGCGGCGCGGGAGATCGCCCGGAACCTCGGGCCGCGGACGACGCGATGAAACGACCCATCAAGGTGCTCTTGGCCAAGCCCGGCCTCGACGGACACGACCGCGGGGCCAAGGTGATCGCGAACGCGCTGCGCGACGCGGGGATGGAGGTCGTCTACACCGGCCTGCACCAGACACCCGAGATGATCGTGGAGGCGGCGGTCCAGGAGGACGCGGACCTCGTGTCGGTGAGCATCCTCTCGGGCGCGCACATGACGCTCATCCCCGGCGTGCGCGAACTCATGAATGCGGCCGGCCTGGGCGACGTCCGACTGATCGCGGGCGGCATCATCCCGGACGAGGACGCAAAGACACTGCTTGCGATCCCCGGCGTCGCGGGCGTGTTCGGTCCGGGGATCAGCACGCGCGACGTCATCACGTTCATCGAGGGCCTGTTTCCCGCGCGGGACGCGGGCGCGTGACGCGGGCGCCAGCGGCATCAAACCAGAAAGAGAACGCATGAATACGACGCTGACGTTGACCGAAGAGCAGCAGATGATCCAGGAGACGGCGCGGCGTTTCGCCGACACCGAGCTCGCGCCCAGCGCGGCGAAGCTCGACGAGACCGCGGAGTTTCCGGTCGAACGGTTCCGCAAGATGGGGGAGCTGGGCTTCCTCGGGCTCGTGGTTCCCGCCGAGTACGGCGGCACCGGCACCGACACCGTGTCGTACGCCATCGTGATCGAGGAGCTGGCGCGCGGCTGCGGCTCCACCGCGCTCGGCGTCGCGGCGCACAACTCGCTCGCGTGCGGGCCCATCGTGCTCATGGGAAGCGAAGCGCAGAAGCAGCGCTACCTCCCCGAACTCGCCGGCGGGGAGGCCATCGGCGCCTTCTGTCTCACCGAGCCGCAGGCGGGGAGCGACGCCTCCAACACCAGAACCACCGCGGTGCGCAAGGGCGACAAGTTCATCCTGAACGGCACCAAGATCTACGTCACCAACGGCGGCTGGGCGCGCTATCTGGTCGCGACCGCGGTGACGGATCCCTCCGCGGGGGCGAAGGGCATCAGCGCGTTCGTCATCGAGAACGACTTTCCGGGATTCGTCATCGGATCCAGGGAGAAGAAGCTCGGGCTGCGCGCGTCGGGGACGTTCGAAATCGTGTTCCAGAACTGCGAAGTCCCCGCGACGAACCTGCTCGGGAGCGAGGGCGGCGGTTTCCGGACGTTCATGAAGACGCTGGAGGGCGGGCGCATATCGATCGGCGCCTTCGCGCTGGGACTCGCCCAGGCCGCGATGGAGGCGGCGATCAAATTCGGCCGCGAGCGCCGACAGTTCGACACGCCCATCATCGATTTCCAGGCGAACCAGATGAAGCTCGCCGACATGGCCACGGAGATTCACGCGGCGCGGCTGCTGATCCACGACGCAGCGCGGCGCAAGGACAACGGGGAAGAGTTTGGCCGCTACGCGTCGATGTGCAAGCTCTTCGCCTCGGAGGTGGCCATGCGCGTCACCAACCAGGCGATCCAGATGCACGGCGGGTACGGGTACTGCAGGGAGTACCACGTCGAAAGGTACTACCGTGACGCCAAGCTTGCCGAGATCGGCGAAGGCACCAGTGAGATCCAACGCCTCATCATCGCACGAAGCGTGCTGGGGCAGTAGCAGGAGAGGAGTTCGAACACAATGGAACGCGCTGTCATCGTATCGGCGTTGCGCACGCCCATCGGGCGGTTCATGGGCGGCCTGTCGACCATCCCCGCCCCGCGGCTCGCCGCCGGGCTCATCAAGGAAACCCTCACCCGCACCAAGATCGATCCCGAGACGGTCGATGAGGTGATCCTCGGCAACGTTCTCACCGCCGGCCTCGGGCAGGCGCCCGCGCGCCAGGCGTTGATTCACGGCGGTATCTCTCCGTCGGTGGGCGCGCTCACCATCAACAAGGTGTGCGGGTCGGGGTTGAAGTCGGTCATGCTCGCCTCCCAGGCCATCCGCCTCGGCGACGCGCACGCCATCCTCGCGGGGGGCATGGAGAACATGAGCCTCGCGCCCTACCTGCTCCCCGACGCGCGCGCCGGCCAGCGTCTGGGTCACGGGCGCATGATCGACGCCCTGGTGAACGATGGGCTGTGGGACTGCTACAACGACTTCCACATGGGCAACACCGCCGAGCTCGTCGCGACGAAGTACAAGGTGTCGCGAGAGGCGCAGGACGAGTTCGCGGTGGAGAGCCACCGCAAGGCGGTTGCCGCCATGCAGGGCGGGGCGTTCAAGGACGAGATCGTCGCCGTCACCGTGCCGCAGGGCAGGAAGGAGCCCGTCGTCGTGTCCGCGGACGAGGGGCCGCGCGCCGACACGTCCATGGAGACACTGGCGAAGCTCAAGCCGGTGTTCGACCAGGAGGGCACTGTCACGGCGGGCAACGCGAGCACCATCAACGACGGCGCCGCGGTGCTCCTCGTGATGAGCGAGAGCCGCGCCAAAGACCTCGGCCTCGACGTCCTGGCCGTGATCGACAGCTGCACCACCGGCGGGATGGAGCCGGAGTGGGTGATGATGGCGCCGCTCAAGGCCATCACGAAGCTCCTCGACCGGACGAAAACGCGCATCACCGACTACGACGCCATCGAGCTCAACGAGGCCTTCGCGGCCCAGGGGGTCGCCCTGATCCGCGAGCTCAAGATTCCCACGGAACGGCTCAACGTGAACGGCGGCGCGGTGGCGCTCGGGCACCCCATCGGGGCGTCGGGCGCGCGCGTGCTGGTGACCCTGATCCACGCGCTGCGCAAGCGCCGCGGCAAGCGCGGGCTCGCGTCGCTGTGCCTGGGCGGCGGAAACGCCGTCGCCATGAGCATCACACTGCCGTGACGGAGGCTGTCATGCCCAGAATCGAACGCGTCTCGGTCGTCGGAGCCGGGACGATGGGCGCCGGTATCGCGCAGGTGTTCGCCCAGGCGGGGCACGCCGTGAAGCTGATCGACGTGAAGGAAGAGTTGGTCCGGCGGGGACTCTCCACCATCGGCGCGAGCCTCGATCGCAGGGTGAAGAAGGAGACGATCACTGGCGAACAGAAGCGGCTGATCCTCGGGCGCGTGCGCCCCGATACCGGGCCATCCGGGGCGGCCGGGAGCGACCTGGTGATCGAAGCCATCAACGAGAACGCGGAGCTCAAGAAGCACGTGTGGCGGGAAATCGCCAACCACGTCGGCGAGTCGGCCATCTTCGCGAGCAATACATCCTCCATCTCCATCACCGAAATCGCCGCAGCCGTGCCCGCGCCGCGGCGGTTCATCGGGATGCACTTCATGAATCCGGTGCCGGTGATGAAGCTCGTGGAGATCATCCGCGGCCTCGAAACCGACGACGCCACCACCGCCGCCACCGTGGGCCTGTGCCGCGCGATGGGGAAGACGCCGGTGGAGGTGAACGACTATCCCGGCTTCGTTTCCAACCGCATCCTGATGCCGATGATCAACGAGGCGGTGTACTGTGTCATGGAGGGCGTGGCGACGAAGGAAGCGATCGACGAGGTGATGAAGCTCGGCATGGCGCACCCGATGGGGCCGCTGGCCCTCGCGGACCTGATCGGGCTGGACGTGTGCCTCTCCATCATGGAGGTGCTGCACCGGGAGCTGGGCGATACCAAGTACCGCCCGTGCCCGCTCCTCAGGAAGATGGTCGCGGCCGGGCGCCTGGGACGGAAGAGCGGGCGCGGCTTCTACGAGTACGCGGCGGCGTGACCCGCTAACGGCGGTTCTGCACCAGCTCGCACAGGACGCGGCCGGTCGCTTTGGGGTGGATGAAGGCGACCAGGGAGCCCTGCTTTCCCGGACGCGGCGTCTGATCGATGAGATCGACGCCGCGTTCTTTCATATCGGCGAGGGCATGATCAATGTCGTCCACCGCGAATGCGACGTGGTGCATCCCCGGCCCGCGCGCGGCGATGAATTTCGTAATGGGAGACTCGGGGGTGGTGCCCTGCACCAGTTCGAGGTCGGTGCCGCCGGTCGCAATGGTGGCCACGCGCACGCCGTAGCCCGCGATCTCCTCGCGGTGCGTCACCTTCAATCCCAGCACGCCTTCGAAGAGCGCGATGGCGGCGTCGATGTCCTCCACCGCGATGGCAATGTGGTCGATGCCGCCGATCATCGTCTTCCTCCGCCTTCCCGGTGTCGTCCGAACGTCTTGGCCAGTGTCGCGCACATCTCGCCGATGGTGGCGCGCGCCGCGACCGCGTCGAGGATGAGGGGCATCAAGTTGTCGCTGCCGCGTGCGGCGGTATCCAGCGCAGAAAGCGTCTTGTTGACCAGAGCGCCATCACGTGCGTTCCTGCGTCGCGCGAGCAGGGCTACCTGCTCGCGCTCCAGCGCGGGGTCCACGCGAAACACGGGGGGCGCTGCTCCCGTGCCGTCCGTGTGGGCATTGACGCCCACCACGCGCTCCTCGCCGCGTTCCAGCGCCTTCTGATACTCGTAGCTCGCGCGTTCGATCTCGTGCTGCGGAAAGCCCTGCTCGATGGCCGTGATCATCCCGCCGCGGCGGTCCACTTCCTGCATGATGGCGGCGGCGCGCACCTCGAGGGCGTCGGTCAGCGCCTCGACGAAGTGGCTGCCGCCCAGCGGGTCGATGGAATCGGCCACACCCGACTCCTCGAGGATCACCTGCTGGGTGCGCAGCGCGATGTGCGCGGCGCGCTCCGACGGGAGCCCCAGCGCCTCGTCGAGGCTGTTGGTGTGGAGGGACTGCGTGCCGCCCAGCACCGCCGACAGGGCCTGCAACGCCGTGCGCACGATATTATTATCCGGCTGCTGTGCGGTGAGCGTGCTGCCCGCGGTCTGGGCATGGAAACGCAGCCGCAGGCTGTCGTCGTCCTTCGCGGCAAAACGAGCGCGCATGATGTTCGCCCACATGCGGCGCGCGGCGCGGAACTTGGCGACCTCTTCGAGAAAGTTGTTGTGCACGTTGAAGAAGAACGACAGCCGCGGGGCGAAGTCGTCCACCGCGAGCCCCGCGTCGACGCCGGCCTGCACGTACGCCACACCGTCGGCGAGGGTGAAGGCGATCTCCTGTGCGGCCGTCGCGCCGGCCTCGCGGATGTGGTAGCCGCTGATGCTGATCGGGTTCCACCCGGGCATCTCCCGCGCGCACCACGCGAACATGTCCGTAATGATGCGCATGGACGGGGCGGGCGGGAAGATGTAAGTGCCGCGCGCGATGTACTCCTTGAGGATGTCGTTCTGGACCGTGCCGGCGAGCTGCGCCCGTTTGGCGCCGCGCTCCTCAGAAACGACGCAGTACATTGCCAGCAGGATCGACGCGGTGGCGTTGATCGTCATGGAGGTGCTGACGCGGTCCAGCGGGATGCCGTCGAAGAGCGCGGCGAGGTCGTCGACCGTGTCGA
>DASTOO010000260.1:0-8308 GCA_035762505.1 Candidatus Krumholzibacteriia bacterium | reverse complement strand
TCGTGAGCTTCTTCTCGTCGCGGGCCGCGCGGAGCAGTTCCCCGACCGTCTTTCCCTGTGGATTTTCCATCTTGTCCCTGATCCTCCCACGCGCGGCGCCGGCGGTCAATCAGCCGTCGGCCCGCAGCAGTCCAATCGACTCCCGGAGCCTGGCCAGTTCGGTCTCCAGGCGCAGGCGCTTCTCGCGCTCCCGTTCCACGACCTCGGGCTTCGCCTTCGCCACGAAGGACTGGTTGGCGAGCTTCGCGGCCACCGCCGCGAGGTCGCCCTCCGTTTTCGCCTGCTCGCGCTCCAGGCGCGCGCGCTCCGCGTCGATGTCGACGACGTCGCGCAACGAAACCACCACCTCGATGTCGCCGATGGGCGTGGCGGCGTCCCCCTTCTCCTTGCTCACCGCCGGGCCGGCCTCCAGCGAGGCGGCGCCGGCCAGGCGCAGGATGCCTTCGGCGGCCTCGCGCACGAGGGCGGCCCGCTCCTCCGGCGCGTGCACCCGCACCGGCACGCGCGCCGACGGGGCGACCCGGTACGCCGCCCTGATGTTCCGCACCGAGGTGACGACGTCGCGCAGGAGCCCCATGCGCGCCTCCGCTTCGCCGTCCACCGCGCGCTCGTCGCCGCGCGGATAGCGGTTCTCGAGGAGAAGGCCCCTGGCCATGGGGAGCGCGCTCCAGATCTCCTCGGTCACATACGGCATCAGGGGGTGCATGAGCTTGATCGACTCGCCCAGCACGTGCAGGAGCACCGCCAGCACCGTGCGGCGCTCGCCTTCGCCGTACAGGCGCACCTTGGCGAGCTCGAGGTACCAGTCACAGAAGTCGTGCCAGAAGAAATCATAGATGCGCGACGCGCCGTCGTTGAGGCGCCACTCCTCGAAGCAGCGGTTGGTATCGAGCGCGCAGCGCGACAGCGCGGAGAGAATCCAGCGGTCCTCCCCGGAGAGATCGGGGGCGAAGGAGAGCGTCGACCCGTGCGCCTCGCGCCACGCGGCCGCGAACGCGCCCCCGTCGTGCCCGCCCCCGTCCGCGAAGATCGGCTGCGACTCCTTCTCCACCGCGCCCAGCACCAGCCGTGACGCCTGCCAGATCTTGTTGGTGAAGTTGCGCCCGATCTCGAGCTTCTCCTCGTCGAAGAAGACGTCCTTGCCGGGCGGCGACAACATGGACAGCGTGAAGCGGAACGCATCCGTCCCCCACTGGTCGATGATGTCGAGCGGGTCGGGCGAGTTGCCGAGCGATTTGCTCATCTTGCGGCCGATGCCGTCGCGCACGATGCCGGTCAGGAACACGTGCCGGAACGGCACCTCGCCCATGAACTCCAGCGAGGCCATGATCATGCGCGCCACCCAGAAGAAGATGATCTCGGAACCGGTGACGAGCACCGAGGTCGGGTGGTAGCGCTTCAGGTCGGGCGCGTCCGCGTCGGGCCATCCCATGGGGGAGAATGTCCACAGCCAGGACGAAAACCACGTGTCGAGCACGTCCTCGTCCTGGCGGATCTTCGTGCCGCCGCACCCGCCGCACGCGGCCGGGTCCTCGCGCGCCACCGTGAAGTGGTCGCAGTCGTCGCAGTACCACACCGGAATGCGGTGACCCCACCACAACTGGCGCGACACGCACCAGTCGCGGATGTTCGTCATCCAGCTCATGTAGACGTTGCGCCAGCGCGGCGGATAGAACGTGATCTCGTCGTTCTCCACCACGCGCACCGCGGGCTCGGCCAGCGGCTGCATGCGCACGAACCACTGGCGGGACAGCAACGGCTCGATCACCGTGCCGCAACGGTCGTGCGTCCCCACCGCGTGCCGGTGGGGCTCCACCTTCACCAGCACGCCCTCCTTCTCCAGGCGCTCGACGACGCGCCTGCGCGCCTCGAACCGGTCCAGCCCGGCGAAGTCCGCCCCGGCTTCGCGCGTCATCTTCCCCGCGCGGTCGATGACCACCATCGCGGGGAGATCGTGGCGCTGCGCGATTCCGAAGTCGTTGGGGTCGTGCGCGGGCGTCACCTTGACGAAGCCCGAGCCGAACTCGCGGTCCACGACGGCGTCGGCCACCACCGGAATCTGGCGCCCCACGATGGGCAGTGTCACCGTCTTCCCGACCAGGTGGCGCTTCCCCGCGTCCTCCGGGCTCACCGCGACCGCGGTGTCGCCCAGCATCGTCTCGGGGCGCGTGGTCGCGACCACCACGTCGCCGTCGCGCGATGGATAGCGGATCCACCACAGTTTCGAATCGCGCTCCTCGTGCTGCACTTCCTCGTCGGAGATGGCGGTCTGGCACGAGGGGCACCAGTTGACGATGTAGTCGCCGCGATAGATGAGCCCCTTCTCGTACAGTCGCACGAACACCTCGCGCACCGCGCGCGAACGCGGCTCGTCGAGCGTGAACGCCTCGCGCGTCCAGTCGAACGCGCAGCCGAGCTGCTTCATCTGCTCGACGATGCGCGTGTGATGATGCTCCTTCCACTTCCAGGCGTGCGTGAGGAAATCGTCGCGCGTCATGTCCGCGCGCGCCTTCCCCTCCCTGGCGAGCGCCGCCTCCACCACCTTCTGGGTCGCGATGCCCGCGTGATCCGTCCCCGGTATCCAGAGCGTGTTGAAGCCCGACATCCGTTTCCAGCGGATGAGGTGATCCTGCACCGTGTCGCCCAGGATGTGTCCGACGTGGAGGACGCCGGTCACGTTGGGTGGGGGCAGGACGATGACGAACGGCTCCCGGTCGGAGCGGTCGTTCGGCGGGAAGATCCCGCGCGCGTCCCACTCCCGGTTCCATCGCGTGCGCGCGCCGGTCGGATCAAAGTGTTTTTCCATCATGGAGTTGGGCGGTCCGATTGCTGAACCCCTTGGAGCACGGGAAGATAGCACTTCGGGTGCGCGCGGGTCAACCGCCGCCGCGCCCCCCCCGGCGGTCGTTCAGGGCGAAGCGGGCTCCGCGCAGACGACCGCGATGCGGTCGAGCGCCGGGCTCACCGCCAGCCGCGTCGCACTCGCCGGGCCCCACCCGCGCACGTCGGCCAGTCGCTGCCACGTCCCTCCCGTGGCGGGCCGGGCCATCAGGATCTCCGTGTCGTTCGTCGCCAGGAGGACGTCGCCCGCCCACACCGCGTCCTGTCCCGAGCCCGGGGCATCGATGAGCCAGGCGGGCGCCTCCGCTTCGCGCGAGAACACGAAGAAACGGTGGGTATCGTCGGGGTTGCGCAGCGTGAACGCGACGTCCCGGGTCCCGGGAACGCAGCGGATGAAGCGGCCGATGTCGCGCGCGACCACGGTCTCCCGCTGCGACGGCACGTCGACGATGCGGAGCGTGTGCGGATCGCCCACGACGAAGATCGCCAGCGTGGTGTCGTCGAGCCACTCGAAGTACCCCACCGAGTCCACGTCCGTCATCAAAGGCCGGGCGTTCCCGCCGTCCATGTCGAAGCGCCACAACCGCTGCGTGCTGTCCGCCTCGACCCGCACCGCACAAAAGCCGGGCGCCCCTCCGGGAAGCGGGGTCGGCGAGTATTCGCTCTCGGGCGTCCGGGTGACTGGTGCGGCGCGACCGGCGGCGCCGTCCCACCGCCAAACATCCGTGCCGGCGGAGTCCCCCGCGCTGTACAGGAAGGCCCCACCCGACAGAAAGAACGGCTGATTGTCATAGCCGGGCCGGTTGGTCGCGTTCATGCCGACACCCACCTCGACGCCGCCTGGAGTCACGGTCAGGGGGGCGAGCCAGATGTCGGAGCCGGGTGGCTGCGCGCCGACGCGGGCGGGCCCGCCCGCGAGTACGAGGGCGGTCGCCAGGGCCAACGCAATCCATGAAGCAATGCGACCAAGACACCTATTATTGGATAGTTGCAACGTCAGGCCCCTTCCAGTTATCCACAGCGCGCGGTTGACCGACCATCGGGTTGCCATTATAATGGGGCTCCGCCTGAATCCAACTGGAATCCAGGCCAGGCGTCGGCTCCGGTGCGCACCCCGCGTTCTTCCGGTGAAAGCGAAAACCTGCGATGCGCAGCCCTTCGTATCTGCTGCTCCTGACCCTGCTCGTCGTTCCGGCGCGCGGCTTGGCCGCGGACTACCAGCTCGAAAAGGCGTTTCCCTGGATCACCTTCACGTTCCCGACCGACATCCAGACCCCGCCGGACGGCAGCAACCGCATATTCGTGGTAGAGAAGACGGGGGCGATCAAGGTGTTCCCCAGGAACTTCACGGTCCAGCCCGGCGAGGTGAAGGTGTTCCTGGATCTCGCCGGGAAGGTGCGCTCGTCCGGCGAGGCCGGCGCGCTGGGCCTCGCGTTCCACCCGCGGTACGCACAGAACGGCACGTTCTTCGTGTTCTGGGTTTCCCAGTTTCCGTACCGCTGCATCGTGGCCCGTTACCAGGTGACCGCCGATCCTGATATGGCCGACGAGGCCAGCGAGATCATCATCCTCGACGTGCCGAAGGCGGGCGTCTTTCACAACGGCGGCCAGATCGCGTTCGGCGCGGACGGATACCTCTACGTGGGGCTGGGAGAGGACGCGATCGGCGCGCTCGCGCAGGACCTCTCCGACCTGCGCGGCTCGATCCTGCGCATCGACGTCGACGTGCCCCCCGCTCCCCCCGGCGGGGTGGCGGCGCCGTACGAGATTCCCGCCGACAATCCCTTCGCGGGCAACGCGCTCGGTTATCGCGAGGAGATATACGCGTACGGATTCCGCAATCCCTGGCGTTTCTCGATCGACGCGAGAAGCGGCGAGTTGTGGGTCGCGGACGTCGGTGAGCAGACGCACGAGGAAATCAACCTGGTGGAAAAGGGGCGCAACTACGGGTGGCCGTACGTGGAGGGTCCTTCGTGTCTGGACGAGGCACAGTGCGAGGCGCTCGGCGCCACACTCACCGCACCGTTCTATTCGTACGACCACGGCGAAGGGTACGCGGTGATCGGCGGCCACCGCTACTGGGGCACGCGCACGCCGGAGCTGGCCGGCCTCTACATCTTCGCGGATTACGCGAGCGGCAGGGTGTGGGCGCTGCGCTTCGACGGCGCGGGGCCGCCGGAGCGATTCGATCTCGTGACGAACGCGCCGACATTGCTCACGTTCGGTGTCGGGCCGACGCAGGAACTCTACGTCGCTTCGATCGACGGCTCCCTGTACCGGCTGGCGCGCATCGTCACTGCGGCCGGTGACGGGGCCGCGCCCCCGGCCGCACGCCTCCTCGGGAACTTCCCCAATCCCTTCAATCCGGCCACGACGATCCGTTACGAGCTGTCGGCGCCCGGGCGCGTCGCGATCGAGATTCTCTCCGTCCGCGGCGGGCTCATCCGCCGCATCGACGAGGGAAACCGATCCGGCGGCGCGCACCAGACGGCGTGGCGCGGTGAAACCGACCTCAACGTCCGGGCCGCCAGCGGCGTATATTTCTACAGACTCGTGGTGGACGGTTCCCCGGTGGACACGCGGCGCCTGGTTCTGCTGAAGTAGCCGGCGCCAGTCCGGCGTTGACACCCGCCCGCCGGCCGGGACAGAATCATTCCCGCCCGCCCCTGTGGCTCCCCTCGCGAAAGGTGAACGACATGAGATCAGCGCGCATTCTCGTCATCATCGCCGTTCTCGCCGCCGTGGCGGCAGCCGCCGTGCCTGCCTCCGCGGTGCGCGTGGCAACACGGCCGCTCCTGCTCAATCGCACCGCGGTTTCGGGCTACGCCGGTGGAGGCCTCCCGGTGGGCGAGTTTTCCGACTCACGCCCCGGCTACGGCAATCACGAGTCGTGGCCGCTCGACTGGGCGGCGGAAATCGAATATTTCTTCGGACGCACGTGGTCGCTGGGCTTCAGCATCGCCAACTCGACGTGGCAGGACAAGGATGACCCATTGCTCGAAACGGACCTCGACACGTACTCCGGGTTCCTGCGTGTGGTGATACCGACCGCCTCGGCGGTGCGGCCTTACCTGCGTGCGGGCATGGGGGGGGTTGACCTCGAGTTCCTCGACGTCGACGAGCGGTTCGACGCCGAGTCGTCCTTCTCCTTCCACGTCGGCGGCGGTTTACTGTGGCTGCCGACGCGCTGGATGGGTATCAGTGCGCAGGCGCTCTACTACGACGGATCGACCGACGACGCGTATGTGGACGGTTTCTTCGACATCGACGGCAACCCCGTACTCACCGTCGTCGGCTTCGACGTGCAGTACTGGAGCTTCACGGGCGGCCTGAGTTTTTTCTTCCCCTGAACGCGTGCGGATGATCAGGCGCCGAGTGCGATTGCGACGATTCCCGCGAACATCGCGAGCTTGAGCGCGCGGCTCACCCTCGCGAATACGCCACGCTCGGGACGGCGCGTGACCGCCAGCGCGCCCGCGATCAGCACGGGTGCGACGAGAAGTTCCATCGCCACGAAATAGCGCGGGCCGTAAACCCCCACCAGCGCCGGCACCGGCAGCGCCACGGTGAGGAGCAGCATGACGCACGCGGCGGCGGCGGCGGCGCGTTCCGGCCCGGCCACCGCGGCCAGGGTTCGCACGCCCGCGGCGCGGTCTCCCTCCAGGTCTTCCCCACCCTTGATCATCTCGCGGCACATCACGAACGCGAACGCAATCGTCATGGGAATCACCGCCGCGCCCGGCCACCCCGCCGCCATCGCGCCCGCCAGGAAGGCGCTCGCCGAGACGAGCGCCACGGTGATGTTGCCGGCGATCCATGCCCGCTTGAGAAAACGGGCGTAGGCGAAGAGCGCGATCTGCCACGCGAGCGCCAGGACGAGAATCCGCGGCGACAGCGTCAACAGGGCGACGAGCGTGGTGCTCGCAACGAGCACGGCATACCACGCGAGCGCCGCGCGCGGCGTGAGCCGCCCCGACGGCAGGGGCCGGCGCGGTTTGTTCACCCGGTCGATCGCGAAGTCGTAGTAGTCATTCACCACGTTGCCCGCGCCGGTCGCGAGTGCGGCGACCAGTGCCGCGGGCAGGACGAGCACGGACGCGTGCCCCGCGGCGACGTACCAGCCGGCCACGACTCCAAGGCCGGCGGCCAGCATGTTGTGCGGGCGGACGATCTGGAGGAGGGCGAGAAAGCCGGTGAGCATGCGCCCACCTTACGGGATGTCCCAGCGAATCTCCACTCGGAAGGCGTCGGTCGTCTCGTCGTTTCCGGACACATTCCCCACGTTGTCGGCGGACCCGTGGGAGTAGGCGGCGGAGACCCGGCTGTTTCCGTCGAGTTCCCAGCGCGCCCCGATTTCGAAGCCCAGCGCCTTCTCGACGACACCCGACGGGAAGGGCGGCGCCGGGTCGTCGGTTCCCGGCGCGAACGCACGAATCGGGTTGCGCTCGCCGATGCGGCCGCCGAACACGGCCAGGTTGACGCGCAGGTTCGGGCGCGGGAACACGTCGGCGTCGACGCGCCACCCGTCACCGTCCCCACCCGGCGGCCCGCCGAGCAGCACGTCCCCGCCCGCGATGTCCCCCGCGCCGCTCACGTACGTGGAGAGCGAATCATCGTGCGAGTAGGTGTAGGTGTTCACGCGCCGGTAGCTCCCCCGCAATGCTAGTCCGAGCGGACGCGCCGGCACGAATCGAAAGCCGGCGTCATACGCGAGTTTGTCCGGATACTCGTCGTCGCGCTCGTACTGGAAGTCGTCGATGAGCAGGCTGCTGTGGAGGGTCAGGCAGTCGAAGAGGCTCGTCTTGGCGTCGAGGCACCAGAGGATGTTGTCGGCGTTGGTGCGCTCGCTGTACTGGTTCGCGTAGTACGAGGAGAACGGCAGGAGGTAGAGCCAGTCCGGGCCGCGCCCGCCGTAGGTGACCGTCTCGCTGAAACCGACCACGGTGCGGCCGAACGTCCCCTCCAGCCGGTGGCCGATAAGGTAGCGCTCGGGATCCGGGAAGAGCTGCCCGAAGAACGCGTCGTACCGGAACATCCGGAAGAAGACCCGCGCCCCGATCTGGTCGATCGAGTGGCGCTCGCCGGGCACGATGAGGCCGCCGTCCTGCGACGGGCCCCAGTCGACGTAGTCACGGCCCGCGATGAGCTCGATCGATCGCAGGTTGAACAACAGGTAGGAGCGGTCGTACAGCGACGTCAATCCCCGGAAACTCTTCTCGCGCCGCGACGGCTTGTGACCGCGCGCGCGATCGCCGTGCTCGGGTCCGAACAGCAGCTTGTAGCGAAGATCCCAGGTGAACCACGCGCCCTTGTGCAGGCGGAACTCGGGAGCCGACGCCACGTACGCTTCCGCCTCGTCGCCGTACGGCGCCTGCTGCACGGACGGGCTCACGTCCAGGTCGCCTTCGACGACGAGATCATCGTCCGTCGCGCGCCAGACGCGATCGTAATAGCCGCCGACCCCGGG
>DASTOO010000259.1:0-8589 GCA_035762505.1 Candidatus Krumholzibacteriia bacterium | reverse complement strand
GGGCATCGTGTTCATCCTCGCGGGTCTCTATCTCACGGCGACCCACGTCTTCCGGTGGGTATAGGGGGTGCTGCTGAAGTAGCGGTAGTGACGAAGTAGCTTGCCCGCGCTCAGAACGCCTCCGACATCCCCAGGAAGAAGCCTCGCGACCCGTCTCTTCCCCAGCCGTGGTCGATGGTGAGGTTGGTGTTCGCGCGCTTGTTGAACTTGATGCGCAGCCCCACGCCGGCGCCGACATCCGCCTTGCCGAACACCTGTGTTTCCGGATTCGTCGTGCTGATCAGATTGACGAACGCCACCGCGCCCCACAGCCCATCGCGCGTGAGCGCCCAGCGGTACTCCGTCTCCAGGTAGACCTGGTCCGCGCCGCGTATGCGTCCCTGCAGGTACCCGCGCCCCCCGCGGCCGTACGTGTCCCACCCGTTCGACGGCAGGTTGAGATACGGCGCCGGGCCGAACGAGAACCATGTGTAGAGCCAGAACGCGAGCACGTTCTTGCTTCGCTTCGGTACGTGCGGGTAGACCCGCATCTCGACCCACATCTCCTGCCAGTTGGTGTCGGAACCCAGATTCTTCAGGTAGTTGCGGAAGCTCATGCTCAGGTAGTAGCCCTGCGACGTGTTGACGAGATTGTCACGCGTGTCCCCCAGCACGTTTATCGACACACCCGACGCAACCGTTTGCACGAGCGCGCCCCCGCTGTAGGTCGTGAACGGCGTGATGTCGCCCTGCTCCGCGCGCTGGTCGACGATCTCGTTGAATTCGTCGTAATGGTAGCCGAGCCCGACGAACACCGGTCCGCTCGCCACGCGGTAGATGGTGGCGTACGCGCGATAGAGGGTGAAGTCCATCGGGTATTCTTCCTGGTCTTCCGAAAGCGGTCCGAGCCCCCAGGTCGAGCGCTCGGTGTCGAGATAACGGAAGTCCCCCTTCATCAGGTACTCGCCCGACACGCTGAAGAGGTCGCCGCGCACCTGCGCCTGCACCTGCCCGGTGGTGGAGACGTTGCCCGACACCGAGAGGGACGAGTACCGCGCCCGGGTGGAACCGCGCTGCCCGGCGCCGGTGGCCATCAGCCCCAGCGCCACGCCGTAGACGGGGTTGTAGCTGAAGGTGGGGAGGATCGCCCACGAGAGTCCGGTCCGGGTGGTCGCGCTGATCTCCGGCTCGACGTCCTTCTTGAAGAGCAGGTCGAAGACGTCGCGCTGCGGGACTTCATCCGCTTCGGCGCCAACGGCGATGGCCGAGTCGGGTTCGGTGGCGAAGGTTTGCTCGCCGGAAGCGCGAGGTGCGGAACTCACCAGAAGCGTGGCGGCGAGGAGGAGAATGTTCCTCATGGGAAGGGCGAGGATACGGGATGTCATAAGCTTTTGCAATGACGGCCGCGGTGGGCATGATGCACGTGGTAAACTTGTATCTGCTCTGCTCCGTAACTCTCCCAAAGGAGGCTGCCAATGTCCCCCTGGATGCGATTCCTCTCACGATCGGCGCTGGCGCTCGCAGTGCTCGGTGCCATCTTCACGGCCTGCGGCGACGACGACCCGGTCGCCACCGACTCCCCGTGTTCCGACGAGGACACCGCCTGCCTCTCGATCGCGCTTACGCCGGACGACCTCACGTACACCGGCGTCTACGATCCAGGCTTCGACGAAACCTATCACAGCCTGTCATGGGCCACCGGCGCCACGCTGGACTTCGGCCCGGGGCGCAGGATGATCGTGACCATCTTCTTCAATCCACCCGTCGTGGTCCGGCATGACCATGCGAACGAGAACTTCAGCCTGGGCGCGGGCATCCCCAGTTCCGGGCAAGACGGATTTGCGAATTTCACGCCAAGCCTGACCATTCTCGGCGAATGGAACCTCGTGTCCAGTCAGGTTCGAATTTCGCGGGCCACCACTACCGGCGCGGCACAACTCGTCCTTCTGGCGAACTTCGGGGCGCTCGAGGAGGGAACGGTGCTGCGCCGCGTGACGTACGACTTCGTGGTTCCGGAAACCTATCCGGAAGGAGTTGCGACCGGGGCGCCGGTGCTCACCGAGCAGCTAGGGGTCTCGAGCATCCAGCTGGACGCCGCGGTGCCCGGCGACTCGCCAGGGGACCCGGTTGTGTGGCAGGACGATTCCATGCCGCTCGCTGCCGGTCGATAGACCGCGCGCGCCCGCCTCGGTACCGGCCTCTGCGGAGTCCGCACTCAGGGCGCGTCCTGGATGACCAGGTCGACGCGCCGGTTCTTCTGACGGCCCTCGTCAGTGTCGTTGTCGGCGACGGGGCGGCTCTCGCCGTACCCCTCGAAGCTCAGGCGCTCCGCCTTGACGTCCTGCGAGACCAGAAAGTCATGCACCGCCTGCGCCCGCCGCTGCGAGAGACCCAGGTTGTACTCGTCCGTGCCGATGGCGTCGGTGTGCCCCTCGATCAGGATTTTCATCTCGCCGAACTGATTCAGGATCGTCGCGATCTTGACCAGGTTGAACTCGACGTCGCGCCGCAGGGTCGCCTTGTCGAAGTCGAAGAGAATGTCCGCGAGGCTCACGATCGTCCCGCGGGCGTCGCGGCGGATGCTCGCGAACTTCCCTTCCATGTGACTCAACGCGTCGTAGAGTTCATCCTGGCGCGTCTTCGCCTCGGCGCGCAGCTGATCCAGATCGCGCCGCAGGTCCGCCTGGAGCGTCCGCTCCAGTTCCAGAGTCGCTCGCAGCGCGCCCTCGCGCGCATCCCCGTACGCGGCCATGCGCTGGGTCGCGTCCACGCACACGCGATCGTTCGCTTCGGCGCGCACGCGGCACTCCAGCGACTGCACCGCGCGGGCCGCGAGATAGCGGTGGTGTTCCGCCGTCGCGGCGTCGATCTTCTCCGCCTGCGCCTGGTCGTAGCTCCGCCGGTATGCGCTCTCCACGTCCGCGGCCGCGACCTTGCGCTCGGTGGCCGCCTGGCGCCAGGCGCTCCACTGTGCCGATACGCCGTCGATCGTTGCGGGGAGCAGCGAGTCCGGCGCGAGGGTCGACTCCGGGAGCGGCCCGTCCTCCACCGCCGCCGCGGGCTCGAGCTTGGCCGTCGGTGCGTCCTTCCCGACGAACTCCTCGGTCTGCTCCAGAACGAAGACGGCTTCGCTCCACTTGGTGCGGGCCTGCTCGACTTCGAGACGGCACTTCTCCGCGCGCCGCGACGAGGCGTTCATCTTGTCCATTTCGAGTGCGAGGCGCGCGTCCGCCAGCGCCTGCTCGGCCCTGGGGACGGCTTCCTTGCCCTTGCCCTGGTCGGCCAGCGCGCCAGCCTGGGCGCGCTTCGCCTGGCCCGCGTCGAGGGTGGCGAGGGTCTGCTCGTCGGTCGCGACGGCGCGCAGGTCCTTCGAATAATTGTCGAAGTCTCGCAGCATCGGCTCCACGTCCACGCCGGCGGCGCATCCGAAGAAGACGATGGGAAGGATCAGAGTAGCCGGGTAACGCGCTCTCATGTTCGCTCCTTTGTTCGATGCCCGCTTATCGCCAGCGCAACTCAGTCAGCACAGTAAAGCCCTGTCACGCTCACAGTAATGGATGGGCCCGGGGTCCGTCCAGTTCGCCGGTTTTCGGTGGCGAAGCCCGCGGGCGCGCTGATATAGTCGCCGCATTCCATTTGCCGGAGCGAGGTCCAAGCCGACTGGAGGAGGGCACATGTCCGATTTCAAGCCGTACGTCCCCGCCGAACAGGAGCTCAAGGATTTCACCATCCGCACCGTCGTGCTGGGTGTGATCCTCGGCGCGCTCTTCGGGAGCGCCAACGCGTACCTGGGGCTGCGCGTGGGCCTCACCATCAGCACGTCCATTCCGCTCGCCGTGGTGTCGGTGGCGGTGCTGCGCCTCCTGGCGCCGCTGTGGGGCAAGCCGACCATTCTCGAGAGCAACATCTCGCAGACCGCGGGCTCGGCCAGCTCATCGCTCGCGTCCGGCATCATCTTCACGATTCCTGCGCTCTTCATGTGGGGTTACGAGCCATCGCTCTGGCAAATCACCATGCTCGCGGTGTGCGGCGGCATCATGGGCGTGCTGCTCATGATCCCGCTGCGCCCGTACCTGATCGTCAAGGAGCACGCCACCCTCCCCTACCCGGAGGGAACGGCCGCCGCACAGGTGCTGATCGCGGCGTCGGGCGCCGGTTCCACGGCGCGGAACGTCTTCGTCGGTCTCGGACTGGGCGCGCTGTACAAGGGATTCATCAACCTGCTCTACCTGTGGCCCGACGTGGTCGAGACGAAGGTGCCGTTTATCCGTAAAGCGGTGGTGAGCATGTCCACCACGCCGGCGCTGCTGGGCGTGGGCTACATCCTGGGTCGCCGCATCGGCGCTATAATGGTGGGCGGCGGGCTGCTGTCGTGGGTCGTGATCATTCCATTCATCGCCTGGCGCTACGGCGACGCCCCCATCTGGGACAACACGCTCGCCTACCTGCGCGCCAAGGGCCTCGATCCCGCGGTCACCACCATCGGTGAGCTGTCGCCGGGGCGCATCTGGGACGCCTACATCCGCATCATCGGCGCGGGTGCGGTGGCCGCGGCGGGGATCATCACCGTGATCAAGTCGATTCCGACCATGGCCGCGTCGCTCAAGATCGGCGTGCGCCAGCTGCGCGCGAGCGCATCCGAGCTGAATGTGGGCGTGCTGCGCACCGAACGCGACCTGCCGCTGAGCGTCGTGCTGGTGGGCATAACGGTCGTCATCGCGCTCGTCACGTTCGTCCCGGGCATCATCGGCTCTCATACGGGTCTCTTGATGCGCTTCGTGGCGGCGCTCGCCATCGCCATCTTCGCCTTCTGCTTCGTGACGGTGTCGTCGCGCATCGTGGGGCTGATCGGAGTCACCTCCAACCCGACCTCGGGGATGGCCATCGTGACGCTGCTGGGCACGGGCTTCATCTTCTGGGCGCTGGGTTGGACCGACCTCACCGGCAAGGTGACGGCGCTCACCATCGGCACCATCGTGTGCGTGGCCGCGTCCATCGCGGGCGACATCTCGCAGGACTTGAAGTGTGGTTACATCATCGGCGCCACACCGCGCAAACAGCAGACCGCCGAACTGATCGGGGCGGTGGGATCGGCGTTCTTCGTGTGTCTGTCGGTGTTCTACCTCGGCAAGGCGTACGGCTTCGGGAGCGACGCGCTCCCCGCGCCGCAGGCCACTCTCATGAAGACGGTGCTCGACGGTGTCCTCGGCGGCAACCTGCGCTGGGATCTGGTCGGCGTCGGCGCGGCATTCGCGGTGCTGATGCTCATCGTGCGCGTTCCACCGCTGCCGTTCGCGGTCGGCATGTACCTCCCGCTGGAGACGATGACACCCGTTTTCGCGGGCGGCCTCATCCGTCACTTCGTGAACACGCGCTACCCCGCGGGGAAGGAAGCGCAGGGCAAAGAGCAGGGCGTGCTCCTGGGCTCGGGCTTCATCGCGGGCGAGGGACTGATGGGTGTGGTGGTGGCGATCATTGCCGTGGTGATCGCGCGCACGCCGCAGTACCTCGAGATCCACTACCCGGCGGAGTGGATGGGACAGGTGGTCTCGCTGATCGCGTTCGCGGCGCTGGGCTGGTTCCTCCTGCGGGTGGCGGCGAAGGGAAGGCGGGGGTAGCGGGGTTCAGGCGCTCCGTCGTCGACTTCGGGGGTGGCACACTGGCCAGTGTCGGGATATCCGACATGTTCCTTGTGAAGCTGGCGAGCACACCCACCGGGGTCGGCTTCACGCCACGGCACGGGGGTCCGACGGTTTCCAACTTCCCCAACCCGTTCAACCCGCGCACGACGGTCAGTTACACCCTGCCGGTGCGCGGCGCCGTGACCCTGTCGATCTACGACGCGCGCGGGTCCCGCATCGCCACGCTGGTCACCAACGAAGAGCGCGCGGCGGGCGCGTACCAGGTGGATTGGGATGGCAGGGACGACCGCGGCGTGGCGGTGGCGTCGGGCGTGTACTTCGCGCGCATCGAGCACGCGAGCGGCACTCACTCCACGAAGATTGTGATGCACAAGTAAGGGGAATCACACCGCGAACATCGCCTGCAACGCGTGGAGGACGGTCTCCATCGTGCGTGGGGACAGACGGCCGAGTCGTTGCGAGACGCGCGCGCGGTCGACGGTGCGGATCTGGTCCAGCACAACGAACCCCGACTTCCCTTCGAAGCGACAGGACACCCGAAACGGGTACGAATGGCCGCCGGTGGTCATCGGCGCCACGATGAACGTCGGCATGCGTTCGTTCAGGACGTCCGGGGAAACCACGACGCACGGTCGCGTCTTCCGGATCTCGCCGCCCTGACCGTGACCGAGACTCACCAGGATTACGTCGCCGCGCTTCACCGCGGGAGTCACCACTCCCACTCCTCCTCGTCGAAGCGGGTCGGCGCCGCGCCGCCGATCACGTAGTCTTCGCGGCGCTCGAGCAGCAGATCGACGGCCCCTTCCCACCGCGCGCGGGGGTGTTCGGCGCTGGTGATCACGAGGGCGCCGTCGCGGAGCGTGATCTCCACCTCGTCCTTGAGCCCCGCCTCTTCGATCAAGGGCTTGGGAAGGCGCAGGCCGCGGGAGTTTCCGATTCGCACCAGGCGGGTCCTCATTGTGATTACATTGTAATCACTAAACGCGCCGGTGTCAATCGGGCTCATTCACCGCTTTTTCCGGTCACACCCGTCCCGTGGCTCCAGTCCAACCTTACGAGACCAACAACCCGGGAGGACAGGACCATGAAACGATTCGATGTGCAGGGAATTCAGCTGGGCGTGCCGGCCGACAAGGCCTTCGCGTACATTGCCGACGACGCCCACCTTCCCGAATGGACCCACGCCTTCGCGTCGGTCGACGGCGCCCGCGCCATCATGCGGACGCCGAACGGCGAAGTACCGGTGGAGCTCGCCGCACTTGCCGACCGGACACGGGGCACGATAGATTGGAGAATGACCTTCCCCGACGGAAGTTCGGGCCTGGCGCACTCGCGCGTCGTGCCGCTGGACGATGACGCCTGCGTGTACGTGTTCGTCCTCGCGGCGCCGCCGGTTCCGCTCGAAGCGCTGGAAGGCACACTCGCCGAACAGGCGCGCACGCTCGCGGAAGAGCTTCGCACCCTCAAGCGGATCCTCGAACATGACGGACGCTGAGCATCGTGCACGCCCCGACGACCTCGCGGCGTCGGTTGCCCTCGCGAAGGAGGGCGACCGCGCGGCGCTGGCGCGCGTCGTGCGCGCGGTGCAACCGGACGTCTACCGACTCGCGCTCCGCTTTCTCTGGCACCCGCAAGACGCCGAGGACGCCACCCAGGAAATTCTGATCCGCGTCTTCACGCGGCTCAGCACTTTTCGCGGCGACAGTTCCTTTCGAACCTGGGTGTACCGCGTTGCCAGCAACGCCCTGCTCACCATCAAGAAGAGCCGTGCCGAACATAGGGTGATGAACTTCGAGTCGTTCGCGGAGGACCTGGACCGGGGGCTGTCGGACCGGACGTACACGCCCCCGGAGAACGTCGAAAAAGCGCTCGTCCTGGAGGAGATCAAGGTGGGGTGCACGCTCGCGATGCTGCTCTGTCTCGATCGCCCGCACCGGCTCGCGTACATCCTGGGCGAGATCCTGGAGCTGGATCACAGGGAAGCGGCTTCGATTCTGGAGATCCAGCCGGCCACGTTCCGCAAGCGGCTGTCACGGGCGCGCGCGAGAATCACGGGACTGATGCAGGCCAAGTGCGGTTTGTTTGATCGCAACAACGCGTGCCGTTGCCACCGGCGGGCGGAGACGGCAATCCAACTGGGCCGTGTCGATCCGCACCACCTGCTCTTCGCGTCGGCGGCCGAGCAGGCGCGTCGGTTCCCGTCGGTTCTCGAGAAGATCCGCGAGCTGGAGGGCGCACGCCGCGCGGCGGCACTCTATCGCAGCAACCAGACCCCGGAGGCGCGCGGGGAGTTCACCGACGTCGTTCTGAAGTTGTTGAAATAGACGAACTACGGATCAGTCCCGCGTCGCCAGCTCGAGCAGCTCGAGGGCGCCCGCCGACTTACTGCCGAAGACGAGCGACGGCCATTCCGGCAGCAGTCGGTCCACGACCAGGAACAGGGCGAGCCCCTCGTCCTGCGCCCACCATCGCCGCCGGCCCAGCATCTTTGCCACCGCTTTCTCGGGCTCCATCCCGCCGCCCTGCGGATGCGCGAGCCAGGCGTACGCCGTCCACTGCGCCGCCCCTTCCATCGAGAGGAACGTGTCGTCGAGCGTCGCGAACACCGCCTTGTCGCCCGTGAAGTAATGTGCGTGCCGGCTGCGAATCATCGCGAGCGCCTGTGCAGCAAGTTCGCGGGCCTCCGCGAGAGAATCCGCCGCGGCGGCGCGATACAGGAGGTCGAGCTCGGCCAGGTACGCGGCGACATAGACGGAGTCGGAACTGAAGTGCGTCTGCACCGCGTCGTCGGTCAGCTCCTCCGGGTACGCCCACGTGGAGTCGATGGGGCCGATGACGGCCGCCATGCCCCGCATCTGTCGCGTGTGCGTGAATTCGTGCAGAAACACACCGGTGAATCCGCCCTCATCGCCCCGGCCCATCTGCGCGGTCCAGTAGGACGGAGCCGCCATGACGAAGTACGGGCCGG
>DASTOO010000258.1:0-8001 GCA_035762505.1 Candidatus Krumholzibacteriia bacterium | reverse complement strand
ACCAGCCCGCCACGCGCGAAACCGCGAAGATGGGGGTGAAGAGGTCGGTCGGGATGGCGAGGCGGTTGTAGACGATTCCCGCGTAGAAATCCACGTTGGGATAGATGCCGCGGGGACCGAGCTTGTCGATCGCCATCTGCTCGAGCTCGACGGCGATGTCGTACAGCGGCGAGCTGCCGTACTGGACGAACAGCTCCCGCGCCAGGCCTTGCAGGATCGTGGCGCGCGGGTCCTTGGTCTTGTAGACCCGGTGGCCCATCCCCATGACCTTCTCCTTGCGCTCGAGCTTCATCTCGAACCACGGGGCCACCTTCTCCCGCGCGCCGATCTCCTCGAGCATGTGGAGCACCGCCTCGTTGGCGCCGCCGTGCAGCGGTCCGGACAGGCTCCCCACGGCGGCGGAGATGGCCGCCGAGGGCTGGCACTCCGTCGACGCGGTGACGCGCGTCGTGAAGGTGGACGCGTTCATGGTGTGGTCCGCGTGCAGAATGAGGCAGATGTCCAGCGCGCGGGCCTTGCTCGTGTCCGGCTTGTCGCCCGAGAGCATGTGCAGGAAGTCCGCCGCGACCGTCAGCGAGGGATCGGGGTCGACGATCTTCTGATCGTGCCGCACGCGATGAATCGCGGCGACCAGCGACGGAAACTTGCCGATGAAGTCGATCGCGTACTCCTCGCGCGTCTTTTCGTCGTAGATGCTGCGAGGAGGGGTCACCATTCCCACCGCGGCGACGGCCGTCTGCAGCGCCGCCATCGGGTGCGCGCTCTGCGGCGTGCCGGCGATGACCTTCTTCAGGTCCGCGTTCAGCATCCGGGCCTGCGCGATGCGGCGCGTGAACTCGGCGAGCTCGGCCGCGGCGGGGAGACGCCCGTTCATGAGGAGGAACGCGACCTCCTCGAACGTGCTGTGCGCGGCGAGGTCCTCGATGCGGATTCCGCGGTACTCGAGGATCCCCTTCTCGCCGTCGATGAAGCTGATGGCCGATTCGGCGGCCGGGACCTTCTCGAGGCCGGGAATGTATTCGATCATCGGGGTGGCTCCTTCGATCCGAAAGCGACTCATAGACTTATACTATGAACGACGCGGGCGCACAAGAACGAGTTCGGCGCTGCGGGCGGCCGCCGGGCCGCGGGGCGGCGATCAGGGGGAAAGGTCAATCGCGGGCTTGCACACCTTGAGAAAGTTGCAGCGCAGGCACGTGTCGCGCCGTTCCACCCGCGCGAACCGTTCCTCGGTGGTCACGTTGCGCTCCGGATCGTCCAGCAGGGTCCGCATGTCGGCGATGCTGCCGCGCACATAGTCGAGAATCTGGTCCAGCTCGCGCTCGGCGATGGTCCGCGTGTGGACGGCGCCCTGGGAGAGCTCGAAGCGGCGCATGTGGACGCGGTGGATCGGGATGCCGTAGGCCTGGTGCAGGTAGAACGCGTAGCAGGCGAGCTGCAGCCTGGCGTCGGAACCCTCGCGGCGCCCCGTTTTCCAGTCCCACACGATGACGTGGTCGGGCTCGCGCGTGGCGCAGTCCAGTTTCACGGTGACCTCCACGCCGTCCAGCGCGAAGCGCGAGAAACGCTCGATCTCCAGGAAGTCATCCGGGGCCGTCCGTTTCAGCTGCCCCCAGACTTCGGAGTCGTAGAAGTTCATCAGGCACCGGTCCACGTAATCCGCCGTCTCGCGCCATTCCTCGTCCGTCACCGGCCGGCGGTACTCGTGTTCGAAGAGGCCGCAGTCGTGCCTGGGATTGTCGCGGTAGCGACCGTCGCGCGACGCCCGGAAGTCCTCCCGCATGCGGTTGCGCGTGAGCTCGAGGACCCGCTCCACCGGCAGCACCGGGATGCCGCGCGCCAGGTTCTCGAGCGAATGGCGGATGCAGTCGTGGACCACCTCGCCCACCCACATCGGCCGCGATTTGAGCTGTTTCAGCAAGTAGATCTCGCGGGTGCGCGCGTCGGATTCCCACTCCCAGCCGCCCCAGAATCCGTAGTGCGCGAACCAGTACTGGCGCGGACACTCGCGAAATGTGCGGTCGCGCGTCACCGACCACGCGAACGTGTTCTTGAGGACCTGACCCATGGCGGCATGATAGCACGGCGTGCTACCATCGCCGCATGTTCCGCATCGAGTCGCTCACCGTGGGCCCGTTCCAGAGCAACTGCCACATCGTGGCGTGCGGCGAGACCCGCGAGGCCGTGATCTTCGACGCCGGAGACGAGGCCCCGCGCATTCTCGCGGCCGTGGAGGCCATGGGGGTCGAGGTGAAAGCGGTCGTGAACACCCACGCGCATCTCGATCACGTGGCCGGGCTCGCCGGCGTCGTGGAGGCGCTCGCGGTGCCGGTCTTCATGCATCGGGACGAGGAACCCGCTTACCAGGCGGTGGGGCAGCAGGCGCTGATGTTCGGTCTGCCGATGCCGCGCACGGTTCCCATCCAGCACTGGCTGGTGGAGGGGGACACGATCCGCGTGGGGAAGCTCCGTGGCGAGGTGATGCTGATGCCGGGGCACAGCCCGGGTCACGTCATCGTGGTGTTTCCCGACGAGACGCCGCCGCGCGCGATCGTGGGCGACGTTCTCTTCCAGGGGAGCATCGGCCGGACGGATCTGCCCGGCGGCGACCACGCGACGATGATGCGGACCCTGGAGCGGTTCCTTGCGATGGCGGACGACACCGTGGTCCATTGCGGGCACGGACCCGACACCACGATCGGGGAGGAGAAGCGCTGGAATCCCTTCCTCGCCCCGATCGCCCGCCGCGCGGACGGGTAGGCGCCGCCGGAGGCGGATCGGCGTCAGTCCTCGCGCAGTTTCGCGAATTCCTTGAGACCCAGGTGCACCTTGAAGCGCGTGGCGCGGCTGTCCCAGCCCGCCTCGGGGTTCGTGTACTGGAACGCCCACGAGCTCCCGCCGTAGCCGCTGCGTCGCTCGTACCCGATCACCGAGAAGCGATAGAGCAGCTCGAGCGCCTCGTCCGCGCCGGCCGTGTTGGCCTTCGAGCGCCGCTCCTCGTATTCCTGCGCGAAGTCATCGCGCTGGAAGGTGAGCGTGCTGATGGCCGAGCACGCCTGCAGCGCCTCCTCCCAGTGGGGCCAGTGCGCCATGATCTCGTCGTCCAGCTCGGACTTGAGATAGGCGGAATACGCCTCGCGCGCGTTCACGACGTCCGGGTTGCTCAACAGGAGCGGATCCTCGTTACGGGCGCGCGCCTGTTTGAGCGCGGAGTTGAGGAACTTGATGACGTCGCGCGGGCGGAGGAAGGTCCGCCCCACGATGTAGTTCCACTTGGTGTAGGAGCCGGTGTCCGCGGTCGTGATGGAATCCCACGACGCCGACGGTCCCAGCTTGGCGCGCACGCGCGCGGACACGAGGTCCATCAGCGAGTCGGGGTCCCACTCCAGGCGCAGCGCCATGGACTCGCTGATCTTGTTCTTGTCCGAGAACGAGAGCTTGTCCCACAGATCCGAGCGCAGGTAGATCACGGGGTTGACGGGCACCCCGCTGTCGCGGCACGACTGCCGCACCACGCGCACCGCCAGCACGAGCCCCGCGAGCATGCGCGCCCGCTCCTCGGAGAGCGTCGAAATCCCCTGGTCGAGCTCGTCGAAGTGCAGCATGAGGGACGGCGCTCCCGCCGCGCGCGCCAGCTTCACCGTGGAGGCGAGGAGCAGGTCCGAAAGCGCGTCCAGCTCCATGCCCAGGCGCAGGTCCGCCTTGTTGCGATCCAGCGCGATGGTGCCGAGCTTGCACCCGAACACCTGGGGTTCGAAGGACATGCTGGACAGGCGCAGCTTGGAAGGACGCAGCACGCCGTCGAGGTCCACCACGTCGCCGTAGTTGTCGGCGAGGAACTGCCGGATCGCGCGGGCGCTCTCGTTGGTCGCGCGGGGCGCGCGCGACAGCGCCAGCGCCGCGAGCTGCACCGCGATCAGATAGCGCCAGGACGAAACGTACGCCTCCACGTCCGAGGAGCCGCGGTCGATGCGCTGGGCGTGGACGGCCCACGGATATCCGCCCAGATTGAGCGATCGCGACGCGCCCTTGCCGTTGCCCTCGGCGTAGTGGCGCACCAGGGCGGTCTTGCCCGCGCCCTTGCGGCCGAGGACGAGGAACACGTCGCCGCTGTTGATGCGGTCGACGGCGTCGGTGGTCAGAAAATAGTCGAGAACGGCGTCGTCTTCAGCGGCGACGTCGCCGAACGATGTGAGATCGCGGAGCGATAGAGTCTTCGTTGTGGCCATGGCGTTCCTCGCGGGTTGGGGGACGCTTCATGGCTGCAAAGGGCATGCCGCGGACGCGTGGCGGCGCATGACGCCGCGTCGCGGTTACTGCGGCCGCGTCGGGGTGGGGTGTTCCTAGCGGTACATTGCCTTCACGCGGCCCCAGGTCGACGATTCGACCGGCGTCGTGCAATCCCAGCAGGGCTTGCCCTCGATGTCGAACGTGAAGAAGCCGCCCGTCGCCGGGGTCTCATTGTCGCTGCAGTCCGACACCAGCGGCGTGTCTCCGGGGTACCCGCGGACGTTGAGCTGGTAGCAGTCCGGGATCGGCCCGGCGGTCAGGCTGAGCAACTCCACCTGGCAGATGGGGAACGTGCCGGCAAGACAGCCCCCGTACGACACGGAGATGCCGGTGAACACGTCCCCGCTAATCACGAGCTGGCCGCAGGTGGAACCCAGTCCCGCCATGCCGGACGTGTTCTCGATGCGCCACGAGCTTCCCGCGGCGCCCGTCGCCTGGGTGTGGAATACGTAGACCGTGTTCACCTGGAAGGGCACGCTCGGCTTCGCACAGGCGCCCGCGCCCGCATCGGCGTACAGAGCGATGGAATCGGCGCGGGCGGGTCCGGCGAGGAGGAGGGAACTGAGCACCGGTAGCAGAAGCGATCGCATGGCAACCTCCTTGGTTGGAAGGGCCGGGAGACGACGGTATTGTAACGCCGTTTGGCCGGGCGTCAACGCGGCCCTTTACGGGGCGGGGCCGCGCAGGGAAGTCAGCACGAGGGCTGGCGCGCGGTGCCTTCCATCTGCTGCCGGGCGTGGTAGGAGCTGCGCACCAGCGGTCCCGACTCGACGTGCCTGAAGCCCATCCTGAGCCCTTCCGCCTTGATGTGGGCGAACTCCTCCAGCGTGTAGTAGCGGTCGAGGGGGAGGGCCGCCTTCTTCGGGGGCAGGTACTGGCCGACCGTCATGATGTCGCAGCCGGTGTTGGCGATGTCCTTCAGCGTATCGAGGAGCTGCTCCATCGTCTCCCCGAGCCCCGCCATGATGCTGCACTTCACGCGCATCTCGAGGCCGTTGCGGTCACGGTAGAGCACCGCGTTCTCGAGGACCTTGAGCGTGTTCTCGTACACCGCCACCGGCCGCACGCGGCGATAGAGATGCGAGGCGGTTTCGATGTTGTGCGCGAGGCAGTCGGGGCGCGCGTCCAGCACGACGTCGAGCAGCTCCTTCCGGCCGTTGAAGTCGGGGATCAGGACTTCGATCATGCAATCGGGTGTGCGGCGCCGCACCGCGGAGATCGTCTCGGCGAAATGCCCGGCGCCCTCGTCGGGGAGGTCGTCGCGATCGACGGAGGTGATCACCGCGTACTTGAGCTTGAGGCGTTCGATGGCGTCGGCCACGTGCTGCGGCTCGAGGGGGTCCGGCGCATTCGGCCTGCCCTTCATGACGGAGCAGAAGCCGCAGTGGCGTGTGCACACGTCGCCGAGGATCATGAAGGTCGCCGTGCCCTGGCCCCAGCACTCGTAGATGTTGGGGCAGCGCGCCTCCTGGCACACCGTGTGGAGATTGAGGCTCGAGACCAGGTGGTTGACGAGCCGGTACTCTTGGTTGGTGCGCAGCCGGATCTTGAACCACTCCGGCCGCTCGGGACGGGGTGCGGCGGGCTTAGTGGACATGCGCGATCGACTCCTCGTGCATCTCGCGGCCCATGATGACGCCGAAGTGGTGCGTCACGCGCTCGCGAACCGCCGTCATCGATACCGTCGACAGCATCTCCCCCTCGAGCGACGTCATCGTGCAGCCGGCGATCCCGCACGGGTTCATCAGCGACAAATACGACAGGTCCGTACTCACGTTGAGCGCGAACCCGTGGCACGTTACCCAGCGCGAGATGCGGATGCCGAGCGATGCGATCTTGCGGTTCTGCACCCACACGCCCCGGTGGACCGGATGGCGCGAAGCGAACACGCCGAAGTCGGCCAGGGCGGCGATGAGCACGCCCTCGAGGTCGTGCACGTAGCGCCGGATGTCGCGCCGCGATCCCTCCAGGCGGAGGATGGGGTACCCGACGAGCTGCCCGGGTCCGTGGTAGGTGACGTCCCCGCCGCGGTCGGTCGCCGCCACCTCGCAGCCCCGCGCCTCGATGAGCCGGCGGTCGGCGAGGACCGCCGATGCGGTGGCGTTCCGGCCCAGGGTGATCACGTGCGGATGCACGACGTAGAGGAGCACGTCGTCACCCTCGTCGCGCTGCAGCCGCTCCACCTCGCGCTTCTGCAGCGCGAAGGCCTCGCCGTAGCGAACGACTCCGAGGTCGATCGCGCGGCACGCGGGAATGCGCGGGTCGGTGGACATGGCTACGCCTGTGGCTTCTCCAGCTCGCGCTTGACCACGGTGAGGAAGCGGGCCGCGTCCGCGCCGTCGATGATGCGATGGTCGTAGGAGAGCGACACGTACACGATGGGACGGATCGCGATGGCGTCGTCGATCACGACCGGGCGCTTGACGATGGTGCCGATGCCGAGGATCGCCACCTGGGGCTGGCTGATGATGGGGAGGCCCACCACGCCGCCGAACACGCCGACGTTGGTGATGGTGAACGTTCCGCCCTGCACGTCGTCCGGCACGAGGCGCTTGGTGCGCGCGCGCTCGCCGAGGTCCGCGGCCGATCTGGCCAGGCCGAGCAGGTTCATCTGGTCCGCGTGCTTGATCACGGGGACGATGAGCCCGTTCTCCAGGGCCACCGCGATGCCGACGTTGACGTTCTTCTTGTAGACGATGGTCTCGCCGTCGACGCTCGAATTGATGATGGGGTACTCCTTGATGCCCCGGATCGCCGCCTCGATGAAAAAGGGCAGGAAGGTGAGCTTCACGCCCTCGCCCTCGAACTCCTTCTTCATGGCGTCGCGGCGCTTGACCACCTCGTGCATGTCGATCTCGAAGATCGTGTACACGTGCGCCGAGGTCTGCTTGCTCATCACCATGTGCTCGGCGATCTTCTTGCGCATGATGCTCATGGGTTCGCGCACTTCGTCCTGCCCCGAGGCGAATACCTGGGGCCGCGCGGGCGCTGACGCGGCGCGGGCCGGTGCCGGTGGAGCCGGCGCGGCCTGGGGAGGCGCGGACGGAATCGAAGCCGAGGCGGCGGAATCGATGTAGCCGAGAATGTCCTTCTTGGTTATGCGGCCGCCTTCGCCGGTTCCCTCGACCAGCGAGACGTCGACGTTGTGCTCGGCGGCGATCTTCTGCACGACGGGCGACGAGCGCACCCCCCGGCCGGCCGTCGCCGCGGTGGCGGCGGGTGCGGGGGCTGCGGGAGCGGGGGTGGCCGGGGCGGGCGCGGGCCCGGGCGCGGCGGGTGCCGCCGGGGCGGGCGCTGCCGCCGCCTTCGGGGCGGACACAACGGGTGCTTCACCCGCGGCGCCGATACGGCCGACGATGGTGTTGATCTCCACCGTGGCGCCCTCGTTGACGAGGATCTCGAGCAGTGTCCCCGCGGCGGGCGACGGGATCTCGGCGTCCACCTTGTCGGTGGAGATCTCGAACAACGGCTCGTCGCGCTCGACCTTGTCGCCGGGGTGCTTCAGCCACTTGACTATGGTGCCCTCGGCGATACTCTCGCCCATCTGCGGCATGATCACATCGACACTCATCTTCTATTCCTTTCTCTCTTCGTTTTCTTCAGGCGCGAGCCTCATCAGTACGCCGCCAGCTTGCGGGCGCGCGCGATGATGTCCTTCACCTGCGGGAGGAACGCCTCCTCCAGCGGCGGGCTGTACGGCACCGGCGTATC
>DASTOO010000257.1:0-3294 GCA_035762505.1 Candidatus Krumholzibacteriia bacterium | reverse complement strand
GGCCTTCCCCACAAGCTGCCGGTTCCCTATGGGGCCGACGGCGCAATCAGCCCGGACGGCCAGTGGCTGGCGTACACGCCCTACGCGGAAGGTCTGACAGAGGCCAGGAAGCATTACTCCGGGGGCCATGCCCCGGATATCTGGCTGTTCAATCTGCGCAGGACCGAAGCGAAGAGGATCACGAACTGGAAGGGGACGGATGCGCGACCGATGTGGCATGGACAGACGGTCTACTACGTCTCCGACGCCGGCCCCGAAGGAAGGTTGAACATCTGGGCGTACGACACCCGGACGAGCGAGCATCGCCAGGTCACCAGGTTCACGGACTACGACGTGAAATGGCCGTCCATGGGGCCCGGACCGAGCGGTCAAGGGGAGATCGTCTTCGTGTCCGGGACGGACACCTTCCTGCTCGACCTGCGGACGAGCATCGAGCAGAGAGTGGAGATCACGCTCCCCGACGAGGTCCTGGAAACCGGGCCGATGCCCGTGGATGCCCGCCGGACGTTGACCGGTTGGAATCTCTCGCCGGACGGTCGCCAGGCCGTGATCGAAGCACGCGGCGACATCTGGACGGTCGGCGTCGACGGAGGCAAGCCACGCGACCTGACGAAAACGAGCGGCGCCGCGGAACGCGATCCCAGCTGGAGTCCGGATGGCCGCTCGATCGCCTTTTTCTCCGATGCGTCGGGCGAGTACCAGCTCTACGTGCTCCCTGCCGATGGGAGCGGCCCGCCGCGACAAGTGAGTCGGCTCGAAGGCGGCTATCGGTATCGTCCCGTCTGGTCGCCGGACTCTCGGAAGATCGCCTTCCACGACAGCCGCGGGAACCTCCATCTCCACACGGTCAATAGCGGTGAAACGAAGACGATCGACCGGGATCCGCTCGTCAGCCAACCGCAGGCCTCGTGGTCACCCGATTCACGCTGGCTCGCCTATGCCCGTGGCGCCGTGGGCAGTCCTCGCTTCACGGCCATCTGGCTCTACGACAGCGACACCGGTCGGACGCACCAGGTCACGAGCGGGGCGTACAACGACAGCTGGCCGGCCTTCGACAGCAGCGGACGCTACCTGTACTTCGTGAGCGCACGCCGATTCCTGACGCCCAGGTACGATAGCGTCGACTACAACAACTACATCTATTCCAGCACCGACCTGCTCCTGGTCGTACCGCTCCGCCGTGGCATCGGCGCGCCGTGGACGCCTGCGACGACCGGCCAGGCGCAACCCTCCGCGGACCGTGGGATCGAGCTGGCGGGGTTCGAGCACCGCGCGCTCACCGCGCTCCGGGACAATGGGAGGTACGCAAGTCTCGCCGCGGGCCGTGACGGTCGCTTGCTCTTCGTCTTCACACCGGACGACGGTGCCCCGGCCGTCAAGATGCTGAGCCTCGCCGAGAGTCGGGAGGCGAAGACCGTTCTCGCCGGCGTGACCGACTTCAAACTCAGCGCCGATGGCGGGAGATTGCTCGCGCGCCAGGCAGATGAACTGGCGGTCGCCGACGCGGTCCCCGATCAGAAAGCCGGTCGCAACATCGACCTCGCCGGAATGAACGTCGACGTCGATCCCCGCGCCGAAGGGCGACAGGTGTTCGACGACGCGTGGCGCCTGTACCGCGATTTCTTCTACGACGAGAAGATGCACGGGGTCGACTGGCCCGCAACCCGCGCAAAGTACGCCAGGCTGCTCGAAGCGTGTGGCCGGCGCGAGGATGTCTACGAGGTCATCCGCGACATGCTGGGAGAGCTCAACGCCTCGCACGTGTTCGTGTTCCCGCCCCGCCAAGAACGGCCTCCGCGGGAGGACACCGGCCTGTTGGGCGTCGACTTCGCCCTGGACAAGGGGGCCTATCGCATCGCGACCATCTACGACGGCGCGGCCTCCGACCCATTCGGGCGGAGCACCCTGCTCCGCGCAGGCGTCAACGTCGAAGAGGGCGACTACCTGCTGGCCGTGAACGACGCGCCGCTCGACACCAAACGAGACCCCTGGATCGCGTTCAAGGGATTGGCCGGAAAGACCGCGAAGCTCACGGTCGGCAGGAAGCCCAAGCGCGACGGAAGCGCTCGAGACGTCACCGTCGCCATGCGCGGCGACGAGAATTACATCCGCAATCGCGCCTGGGTCGAGGCCAATCGCGCCTACGTCGATCAGCGCAGCAAGGGGAAGCTCGGCTACATCTATCTTGCCAACACGCACGACTACGGGTCGCAGGAGTTCTCGCGCCAGCTCAGCACACAGCTCGACAAGGAAGCCCTCATCATCGACGGGCGCTGGAACGAGGGCGGGCACGTGCCGTTGCACATCATCGACGTCCTGAGTCGCTCATCGTTCGACAAGTCGCTCTGGTTGCGCCGCAGTGCGGGACCGCACCGAACGCCCGACTTTCTGCACGTGGGTCCGAAGTGCCTGCTGATCAACGGCGTCGCCTACTCCGGTGGCGACGAGCTGGCGCACCTGTTCCGACAGAGAGGCCTGGGCCCGTTGATCGGGACGCGCACCATGGGCGGGATGCTGGGTGCGGGCCTGATCAACGTCACCTTCGCGGATGGCGGCTCCTCGCTCGTTCCGCACGTCGGCACCCTGGGCGAGCAGGGAGGGTGGGCCGTGGAGGGGCAGGGCGTCGCGCCGGACATCGAGGTGATCGACGACCCGGGGAAGATGGTCGGCGGCCGCGACCCGCAGCTCGACGCGGCGATCGACGCGCTGATGGCCGCGACGAAACGCGTCGCGAAGTGAGCGCGAACACTGCGTATCCGCGGGCATGCTTCTCGGTGACCGCTGCGGCGCTCGTACAGGTCCCTGGCGCGACGGCCGCGCAGGGGTTACTCGGTAAGTTGGTGCGCCGCGAAGGAATCGAACCTTCAACCTACTGATTAAGAGTCAGTTGCTCTGCCAATTGAGCTAGCGGCGCGCACCGGGGCGTGAAACGGGTCACGCATGCGGAAGGACGGGGTAATCTACGGCCCGACCCAGCGTGCGTCAAGATCGTGCCGCCGGCCGACCAGGAGGGATCCGACTGAAACTCCGTTGCCATGAGGTGCCGGCACTTCCCCGGCTCGCGTGGGTGGCGTTCGCGGGCGGGGAGCCCTCGGTCGTCACCGTGTTCCACGGGACCTCGGTCGAGACCGGGCCGGACTGGCTGGTCGAAGGGGTGTGGGACGGGCCGTTCGAAACGAAGCGGTTCGACCGCGCCGACCACTTCTTCGGCAGCGGCATCGTGTGCGACAGCGATCGTGTCTGGTTCGTTCCTTCGGTTGCGCTGACCGACCGGTTGCTGTGCGCGGAGTCCGG
>DASTOO010000256.1:0-4699 GCA_035762505.1 Candidatus Krumholzibacteriia bacterium | reverse complement strand
AGCTGGGAGGCGACGGCGCGCAGCCATTCCTCGCGCTGCGCGCGGCTCGCGTGCGCCGGCCCGGCGGCAAGGCCCCGGAACGGCTCGGCCGCCGGAAACAGCGGGCTCAGGACGCGGCGCACACCGTCGATTCCGCATTCGTCGAGGTGCTCGGCCGGGAACACCGGCAGCCGGCCGGGCGATCCCCCGGCGGCCGGTGCGGCGGCGCGCGCCGCCGGCAGCGGAAACTCCCTTCCCGGCGCGGGGACATAGATTCCGCGGTACGCGCCCGCGGCGATTTCCACGAGGAATCGCGCGACGTCGGTTTCCAGCAGATCGAACGCGGCGCGCTCGTCGTTCGGCCCACCCGCCGCGAGGCGTTCGGCGGTGAGGACGCGCGGGAGACGCAGCACCGCGGCGGAATTCGTACCGGCCCGGCTCAACAGGATTGCTTCCATCACGGCGGCCACAGCGGCCGCGGGATCGCCGGAGCGCGTGCTCCCCCAGCAGCTCGCAACGACGAAGCGGGTGCCCGGCCGCGCCTGCCACACGGCGTGCGCCAGACCATCGGTTTCCCGCACGAGGTGGTGCCACAGGAATTCCTCGTCGTTCACCGCGCCCGTGGGCTCGACGCCCACCACGTGCAGGACCACGTCGGGCGCCACCGACTCCACGACACCGGACGCATCATCGCCGAGCGGCCCCGCGCAGCGAACGACATCGGCGGGCACGCTCCCGCGCACAGAGGCGGGGGCGTCGACGTGGACGACGGGCACCGCACCCACGCCGCGCAATTCGCTCACGATCGCCCCGCCCATCGCTCCCCCCGCATGCGTCACCAGCACGGTGCGCCCCCGTAGCGCCGCGGCCGCGCGCGGGCTCGCCACCCCGCGCCGCCCCAGCACCACGGCGGCCCGATCCAGCGCGATCGCGGCCGGCACCGTCGGCGCGCCGGGCGCCGCTTCGATGGCGACACCCGCCGCGCGCGCGCGCGCCACCCACGAGGCGGCGGCCGCGTCGTCGGCATCGGCCAGAGCGTAGATCAGCGCATCGACCGCGTAGCGGCGGCACACGTCGGCCAGGCGGTCGCCGGGTCCCTCTACCGGAACGCCGTGGATCAGCAACCCGATGGTGGCGGGCTCGTCATCCACGAAACAGACCACCGCGTGCCGGGGACCACGCGCGTTCACCTCGCGCGCGACGCGCTCCGCCGCGTCGCCCGAACCGATCACTGCGAACCGGCGCGCGTCGCCACCCTGTGCCTCGCGTCCGATCTCGTGGAACAGCCGCGTCGAGAAGCGCGTGCCGAGGATGAAGGAAATCAGGAGGAAGTACTCGATGAGGAACAGCGCGCGCGGAAACGCGACGAAGCGGTACATCAGGACTACGGCCGCGAGGATGATGGCCGACCCCACGGTGACCGCCTTGATGACGCGCACCACGTCGCCGGTGGTCGTGTAGCGCCACATGCTGCGGTACAGGCCGAACTTGAAGAAACAGGCGCTGCGCACGATGACCACGATCGGCAGCGCGCGCAAGACCGCGTTCCCTTCGGCCTCGGTGAACTGGAATCCCATGCGCAGGAAGTACGCCCCCAGATACGCCACCACGATGGCCGCGAGGTCGGCCGCCACCACGAACAGCGTGCGCCGCTCCCACACCAGGCGGCCGCCGCGCTCGAGCCCGCGGATCTTCAGGATGGCGAGCGTGAATGCGCTGACCCACGCCACCCCGAGAAAGGGGGCGAACCACGCGCCGGCGCGCACGTAGAGCAGCGCACTCGCACCCAGCATGATCGTCACGAGGTACTCGAGCAGCGTCACCTGCTTGTGGTTGAGACCGATCTGCAGGAGGCGCTGGTAGTAATGGGTCCGGTGCGGCTGAAATACCTTCTCGCGGCGGGCGAGCCGTTTCACGACGGTCAGCCCGGCGTCGAGGTACAGCGACGAGAGGAGCAGGATCGGGACGAAGAGCGGGATCTCGGGGGTCGCGCGATTCCCCGCCACCGCGAGATACGCGAACACGTACCCGAAGAACGTGCTGCCGCCGTCGCCCATGAACAGGCGCGACGGCGGGAAGTTGTACTGCAGGAAGCCGAGCGCCGCGCCCGCCACGGCGAGGAAGATCACCGCGAACGCAGGTTGTCCCACCATCAGCGCCACGATCGCGAGAAACGTCGAGGAGATGAGCGCGCTCCCCGCGGCGAGGCCGTCGATCCCGTCGATGAAGTTGTAGAAGTTGATGCTCGCCACGATCACGAGCGCGGTGAGGGGCCCGGACAGCCAGCCCAGTTCCACCGTCCCCACCACCGGGAGAGTCACCCGCTCGATCACGACCCCCGCCACGATCGCGATGGCGGCCGCGGAGCCCTGCGCGAGAAAACGCGCGGCGACGCCGACGCCGCGCCAGTCGTCCGCCAGACCCACGCCGAAGAGGATCGCGCAACCGCCCGCCATCGGGAAGAAGGCGCGAAAGACGGGATCGACCACGCCCAGCCAGGCGAACGTCGCGAAGAAGGCCGCCACGATGGCGATGCCGCCGTAACGGGGCTTGGGGTGAGCGTGCGAGCTGCGCGCGCTCGGAACGTCGACGAACGCGCGTACCGGCGGCCGCCGGAGCAGGAGCCGGGTCGCGGCGTACGAGAGCGCCAGCGCGGAAAGGAATGCAAGCAGTGCCGTCATGGGATGGGTGCGATGTGGGCTACAGAATAGGGGCGCGGCCGCGGCGGCTCAAGTGCTATCGCGAGTCACTCCGACGCGCCGCGACCATGGCCGGCATGGCCCGCGCCAGGTCCCAGATCGGGTTGAACCCGAGCGCGTTGAATCTCGCCGCGGCGTACTCGGCCGACCCGAACAGCTTTCGCCAGGCGTCGCTGTCG
Organism: Candidatus Krumholzibacteriia bacterium; assembly: GCA_035762505.1. Taxonomy (GTDB): domain Bacteria; phylum Krumholzibacteriota; class Krumholzibacteriia; order WVZY01; family JAKEHA01; genus JAKEHA01. The sequence continues at coordinate 1,842 of DASTOO010000256.1, read as the reverse complement.
AACGGCGCGCGCCGGCCCGCCGCGCGGCCGACCAGATCGCCGCAGCGCGCGAGCGCTTGAAAGAGAGCGGCCGGCGGCGCCGCGTGCGGGATGCGCCGCCCGAGAGCCGCGATGATCCACTCATAGATCTCGCGCGTCGAGTAGGCGCGGCCGTCGGTCACGGTAAAGGTCCCGCCCGCGGCGTCCGCGCTTCCGCCGGCGAGTGCCATGGCCGAGCCCACGTCTTGCACGTGTATCATCGAGCGCCGGTTGTGCACCTCCGGCACCGGCGGAAAGCGCCTGCGCTCGACGGCGTCGATCATGCGCGCGAGGTTCCCCGGCAGGCCGGGCCCGTATACGAGTGGAAAGCGCAGCACGACCGGTTCCGCAGCGGTCTCGCGCACGATGCGCTCCGCGGCGAGCTTGCTGCGCGCGTAGCCCGACGCCGGAGCCGGCGCCGCGTCCTCCGCGATCGCGAACGGCCCGCCGTCGCCCAGCACCGCCACACTGCCGGCCAGCACCACGCGCGCCACACCGGCTGCGGCCGCGGCTTGGCACAGCCGGCGCGTCGCGGTCACGTTCCCCGCCGCGAAGAACTCGTCGTCGTCGATCGGCACGCCATGCCCGTGCGCAACCCCCGCGCAGTGCAGGATCGTGTCGACGCCATCCGTCAGCGCGCGCTGCACCGGCGCGCCGAGGTCGGCGCGCATCGCCTCGTCCCACGGCCCGTCGCCACCAATCGAGCGCGACGTGGCACGCACCCACGCGCGTCCCGCCAGCGCCTCGCACGTCGCGCGACCCAGGAAACCCGTGGCTCCGGTGACCAAGACCCGTTTCACCGCGACACACCGTCTTCCATCGCCGTCCGGTAGAGCGACAGCATCTGCGCCACGATGCGGTCGTCGGAGTAACGCGCCTCCACCAGCGCGCGGGCGCGCGCGCCCATCCGCGCGCGCAGGGCGGGATCCGCGGCCAGGCGCGCGATGGCGCCGGCGAGCGCGCGCGCGTCGTGCAGCGGAACCAGGATCCCGTTATCGCCGTCGCGCACGAGGTCGCGGCACCCGGGGACGTCGGTGGCGACCAGCGGCCGTCCGCACGATGCCGCCTCCAGCAGTGTGCGCGGCATGCCCTCGCGATGGCTGGGCAGCACGGCGATGTGGCACGACGCCCACACCGCCGGCATGTCGTCGGCGCGCGGGCGCCATTCAACGAGCCCCTCGCCGTGCCAGGCACGCAGTTCTTCCGCGGTGACCGTGTCGGGATTCTCGGGATCGGGATCGCCCACGAGAACGACGCGCACCGCGCTCTTCTCCCCCCGCAGGATGCGCGCGGCTTCCACCAGTTGGACCACACCCTTGGGTCGGATGAGTCGGCTGGCAAGCAGCGCCGTCACCGGCGGCGCGTGCGGCTCCGGCGCCGGCGCGAACACCCGCGTGTCCACGCCGGAACCCGGAACGAGGTGGACCCGCGTCATGTCGAACAACCCCCCGGCGCGCACGTCGTTCAGGTCGTCCGCGTTCTGGACGACGAGACGGGAGCGCGGGCGCGAGAGGACGCGTCGAAACGCAGCGCCGAGCAGTGCGCGCATGACGCGCGCGCGGCGGCGTTCCGACACGGAGACAAAGCCGAATCCCGCGATGGTGTGGATCTGGGACGGCCCGCCCGCGGCCAGCGCCGCGCTCCCCCCGTACAACGCGGCCTTGACCCCGACGTGGTGCACGAGGTCGGGGCGTTCGCCGCGGTAGAGTGCGGCGAGGCGCGCGAGGGCATCCGCCTCGCCGAGCGGGTTGCGCGCGCCGCGCCGCCACGGCAGCGGGACCAGGCGGAAACCCTCCCCCTCGATGCGGGCACCGTGCCGGTCCA
>DASTOO010000255.1:0-4371 GCA_035762505.1 Candidatus Krumholzibacteriia bacterium | reverse complement strand
CTTCGCGGGCATCCTGCTCTCCATCGCGCTCTTTCCGCTCTTCGCGCCCCGCTGGTGGCACCGTCACTTTCCGCACGTGACCGTGTTCTGGTCGGTGCTCTTCGCGGTGCCATTCGTGCTCGTCCATCGCAGCGACGCCATCTACGAGATCCTGCATATCTACGCGGCGGACTACATTCCCTTCATCATTCTGCTGTGGGCGCTGTACTCCGTGTCGTCCGGGATCCTGCTCAGCGGAACGCTGCACGGGACACCGCGCGAGAACGTCCTCATCCTGGCGTCGGGCACGCTGCTCGCATCGTGGATCGGGACGACGGGCGCGTCCATGGTGATGATCCGACCCCTGTTGCGCGCGGTGAGCTGGCGCAGGCAAAGGGCGCACATCATCGTCTTCTTCATCTTTCTCGTGAGCAACATCGGAGGCGCGCTGACGCCGCTGGGCGACCCGCCGCTCTTCCTCGGCTTCCTGCACCACGTGCCGTTCTTCTGGACGCTGAACCTCCTCCTCCCGATGATGTTCCTCTCCATCCCGCTGCTCGCGCTCTTCTACCTGGTCGACCGGCGCTACTACGCGCGAGAGACGCGCGCGGAGCCGGTGGACCGCTCGCAGCGGATGGGCATCCAGGGGTGGCAGAACTTCCTCTTCCTCGCCGCCATCGTGGGCGCAGTGCTGATGAGCGGCGTGTGGAAGCTGGGGTACGTCAACGTCCTGGGCGTCGGACTCAAGGTCGAGGGCCTGCTGCGCGACGCCCTGCTGATCGTGATCGGCCTCGTCTCCTTCAGGACGACATCTGATTCCATCCACAAAGCGAACCAGTTCACGTGGTTCCCGATCAAGGAGGTCGCGATCCTGTTCGCGGGGATCTTCATGACGATCATCCCCGCCCTCGCGATCCTCAAGGCCGGCGAGCACGGCGCCATGAGCGGCTTGATCGCGCTCGCGCACCAGCCGGCCAACTACTTCTGGCTCACGGGAGTGCTGTCGAGCTTCCTCGACAACGCGCCCACGTACCTCACCTTCTTCAACACCGCGCTGGGCGCCCTCTTCCCCGGGATGCCCGAGCGTGAGGCGGTGGCCAATCTGATCGAGCTGCACGGTCACTACCTGCACGCCATCTCGTGCGGCGCCGTGTTCATGGGCGCCAATACCTACATCGGAAACGCGCCCAACTTCATGGTAAAATCGATCGCGGAAGAGGCGGGGATCAAGATGCCGAGCTTCTTTGGCTACATGATCAAGTACTCGATCCCGATCCTGATCCCGCTGTTCCTGATTATGACGTTCATCTTCTTCCGGTAGGCGGGCGCGGAGGCGATATGGCAGGCTACTATGAGATCATCGTTCGCGGCGACGACCGCGACCTGATTCCCTTCATCGCGGGCTTTGCCGCGGGATGCGGCATGACCGGCGTCCACTTCGCGCAGGAAGCCGGGTTGCGTCTGAACCCGCTGCGCGAACGGATCAAACACCACGGCGAGGTCCAGCACATCATCTGTCCGGAGAGTCACCGCGCGAAGCTGCACGAGGCGATCGCGGCGGCGGCGGCGCGCTACCAGTTCGAGATCCGCGACGAGTCGAGGATCGAGCGCGCCTATTTCCATTTCACGTTCGACACCCCCAGCCGCAAGGTGGCGGGGGAGATCAGGAAGACCCTCGAATCGCTTCCGGCCGGCGTGGCGGTCATGGACTTCGATCCGGAGGAGATCGTCAACCCGGGAGCGCAGGGCCCCGAAGTCTACTCGCCCGTCCACGAGTTCGTGTTCCGCGGCAAGGGCGCGATCGAGGGCGACGTCGGCGGCGTGATCGACACGCGCCGGCATCTCGCCGACCTCGAATTCGTCGACTGCGGCGAGATCGACCTGCACCGACCGTGAGCGGGCGCGATCACCGCCGATCGCGACGGAGCGACCTCGGCGCGACGCTCATGATCCTCTCCATCAGCGCGGGATCGTCGGGAAGGAGCCCCGCCGCCGGCAGGCGCCGCGTCACCTCCACCCAGTTCGGATCCGCCGCGAACACCTCCTTGAGCCACGCGAGTCCCTCCTGCTCCCGGTCCGACGTCAGCATCGTGATCGCGGCCCAGTAACGGATCTCGGGATTGTCCGGAAGCATTTTCGCCGCGTCGCCGTACGCGCGCATGGCCCCCGCCACGTCGTTCGCCGCGAGGAGGTCGTCACCCGCGTTCATGCGCTCGTAGGCGCGATGAACGCCCACCAGCCGGCGCATCTCCTTCACCGGCTCGGGGCTGTCCTCGACGCGGAGGTCCATCGTGCGCTCCGCCCACGGCCTCCCCGCCGACTTCCCCGGCACGATCAGGACCGCGGCGGACTGCTTTCCGCGAATGTCGCCGCCTTCGCCCTGCGCCGCTTCGAGCGCCGCGAGGAGCTTTTCCGCTAGATCGCCCCTGGTGGTCTCGTAGGCGCGCGCCATCGCATCCCACACCGTGTCCTTCTCCATGAGATTGGCCTGCACCGAGTACTGCGCCCCGGTGTGATGGCCGAACGCCGCGATGCAGTTCTTGCCGCTGTGCACGGCCACGTTGCCCTTCGCGTCGACCATGGCCACCTGGCGGACCTCGCGCTGCGGGTCGGCGGCGAGCAACGCGGCGAGCGCCTGCGCCGCGGTCTTCCCCGCGCGCATGAGCTCCAGGCCGAGCGGGCCGTACGAGACCTCGGTGAAGGACTGGGTCGCCACCGCTCCGACGCCCGCCTCCGCCCACGCGACGCGCGCGCCGACCGAGAACCAGTGGGACTGCACGGCCACACCGAGGTCTCCGGTGAGCGAGTCGCGCGCGACGATCGAGTAGGTGTGCACGGGCCGGGCGACTTGGCCGGCGGGCGACGGCCCGGGCGCGAGGACCATCATGGCGACGAGGGAGGCAAACAGGCGTTTCATGGCGTCTCCATACCGCCGCCGGCGGATTGACGGCGGCCGCGAAAGGGCCTATTCTACGGGTTCTCCGGCCGTAAGCTAGCATATGGGCCGCGGGCCGCGGAAGCCCGCCAATCCACGGGAAGCGCACAATGAATCCCCCAAGAGAAGCTCTGCTCGACCGATTCCTTCGTTACGTCAAGATCGACACACGTTCCAACGAGGACTCGAAGACCTTCCCCAGCACCGAGAAGCAATGGGACCTCCTGCGCCTGCTGCACGAGGAGCTGCTGGGCCTGGGGCTCAAGGACGCGACGCTCGACGAACACGGTTACGTCTTCGCCACCGTTCCGTCGAATCTGCCGCCCGAGCACGCCTTGAAGGTGCCCGTCATCGGGTTCATCGCGCACGTCGATACCTCGCCCGCCATCACGGGCACGAACGTGAAGCCGATCGTGCACAGGAACTACCAGGGCGGCGACATCGTCCTCCCCGGCGATTCCACCCAGGTTATCCATACCAGCGACTATCCCAACCTCGAGAAGATGTACATCGGCATGGACATCGTGACGTCGGACGGGACGACGCTCCTCGGCGCCGACGACAAGGCGGGCGTCGCGGAGATCATGACCGCAGTGGACATGTTCCTGCGCAACCCCGATATTCCGCGCGGCATCATCAAGGTGGGCTTCACACCCGACGAGGAGATCGGCAAGGGCGCGGACCACTTCGACGTCAACCGCTTCGGCGCGGACTTCGCATACACGATGGATGGCGGCCCGCTGGGTGATATCGAGTACGAGACCTTCAACGCGTTCGGCGCGGTGCTGACGATCGAAGGGGTCGGCGTCCACCCGGGGTTCGCCAAGAACAAGCTCGTCAACGCAATCCGGGTGCTCGCCGACTTCGTCGACCGGCTCCCGCGCGAATTGAGCCCGGAGATGACGGAGGGACGCGAGGGCTACGTCCACCCCTACATGGTCGAAGGCCAGGTCGAGAAGGTGGCGCTGCGCCTGCTGCTGCGGGACTTCGAGATGGCGGGGATCGAGAAGAGCCAGGCGCTCTTGAAGACCATCGCGACGGAGGTGCAGAAGATGCACCCCAGGGCGCGCATCGCGCTCGAGGTCAAGGAGTCATACAAGAACATGCGATATCAGATCGAGAAGGAACCGCGGCTGGTTGCCTATGCCGAGGAGGCCATCGCGCGCGCCGGCGTGAAGCCGCGGCACACGATCATCCGCGGCGGCACCGACGGCGCGCGGCTGTCGTACATGGGCCTCCCCTGCCCGAATCTCTTCGCGGGCGGCGAGGCCTTTCATTCCACGCTGGAGTGGGTGCCGGTGCAGGTGATGAACAAGGCGTCGGAGACGATCATCCGGCTCGCGGAGATCTGGGCGGAGCGATCGGCGACGAAGCAGTAACCGGGAGGACAGCATGTGCCGCAACATCAGACCGCTCTTCAATTTCGAACCGCCGGCGACCGACGACGAGGTCCATAA
>DASTOO010000254.1:0-17260 GCA_035762505.1 Candidatus Krumholzibacteriia bacterium | reverse complement strand
CACTCAAGAACGGCGACTTCAGTGTATTTCTGCAGCCGGCGCCGGCGACCACCGCGGTGCCGCTCTCATACCGCATCAACGACCTCAAGAACCGCCAGCCGGCCGTGATCGGCGACGCCACCAAGTTCACGGTGCGCCAGTGCGAACCGGTGAACGACCTGCAGTTCACGGTGTCGCTGGACAGCATCGTCGTCGTGGACGGCTGCGTTCCCGAGACGAGCTTCGACATCGAGTGCTGGGTGACGGTGGAGAACCCGTACCAGTACTACTGGCTGCTGCACAACACCGGCGCGCGCTTCCCCAAGGATACGCTGCCGGACCTGCACAGCCAGGCGATCTTCACGGTGACGGCGTCGCAGGCGACGACGATCGAGTTCTACACCGGAGTGTACGGCAACCCGACCACGGGGCTGCAGGGCTGGGACAAGTCCACCACGTTCCAGTTCCCGTTCGACTTCGACGAGAACCCGTATCACTTCTCCCATCTGGAAACAAAATCGGACAGCCAGTATCGCAACTGCACGCTGGAAGTCTTCTACACGATCAGGCGCCAGTTGAACTGACGGCCGCCCGCGTCGCGCGGGCTTGTGGGGAACGCCGGCTCCGGACCTCCGGGCCGGCGTTCCTGCTTGCGAACGTGGAGAGCCGGCGTCAGCGCTTTTCCTTCGGGTGCGTCTTGAAGTAGTCGCGATGCGCCTTGTGGATCGCCTTCCAGCGGCGCTTGGTGTTGTGCGCGAGCACCGGGTCTCGGCGCCGCGCCGCGGCCGCCGCTTCCCGCTGGAGCTTGCGGTAGCTGTGCAGCCGGTCGGCGTCGAGCACACCGGCCTCCACCGCCGCTCCCACCGCGCACCCCGGCTCGCCCTGGTGGCTGCAGTCGGCGAAACGACACCGCGCCGCGAGCGCGACGATGTCCGCGAAGAGCGTGTCGACGCCGCCCGCGTCGTCGAGCAGACCGAACTCGCGCATGCCGGGGGTGTCGACCAGCATCCCTCCCTTCGCAAGCTCGATCAGGTCGCGCCGCGTCGTGGTGTGCCGCCCCTTCTCGTCGCGCCGCGTCGAGCGCGTGTCCTGCGCGTCTGCGCCGACCAGCCGATTCACGATGGACGACTTTCCCACCCCGGACGACCCGACGAGCCCGACGGTCCGGCCCGGCGCGAGCAACGCGCGGAACGCGTCGAGCCCTTCGCCCGTGACCGTGCTGCTCCGCACGACGGGCACACCCGGCGCGATCGTGGAAAGCTCGTCCGCCATGGCGTCCATCTCGCCGCCCAGGTCCACCTTGTTGAGCACGATGACCGGATCGGCGCCGCCCTCCCACACCGCCGCGAGGTAGCGTTCGATGCGCCGCGGGTTGAAGTCGCGCGTGGCCGCGGTCACGATGAAGACGAGGTCGATGTTGGCCGCGACGATCTGCGCGTCGGCGGTGCTCCCCGCCGCGCGGCGGATCAGGACGGTGCGGCGTTCGAGCACGGCATGGACGATGGCACGATCGTCGCCGTCCACCACCGCCACCCAGTCGCCGACGGCGGGACGCTCGCTCGCGGTGAGTGCATCGCGCAGGCGGCCGCGCAACTCGCCGCGCGGCGCGCGGCAACCTAGGAGCCGGTAGACGCCGCGGCCCTCGGACGCGACGCGCGCGGGAACCAGGCCGGGCTCCTCGAGACGATCGAACCGTTCCCGGAAGAAGGGCGAGAAGCCGAGGTTCTCGAGCGACGTCATGCGTGCACCTGCGTCACCTGCTGCCGGCGGGACTCGCGAGCAGCATGCGCTGCGCCGCGACGAGGTCGATCTGCCGCGGCAGCACGAGCGGAGTGAGCGGGTCGATCGCTTCGCGCAGGAGCGCCTTCGCCTCCGCCGCGCGCCCGTTCGCCACCAGCACCTCCGCCAGCGCGATCCGCGTGCGCGCCGTCGTTGGATGACCCGGCCGGAAATACTCGCGATGGATCGCGAGCGCCTCGCGCGCCAGCGCCTCCGCGCCCGCGATGTCGCCGGCGGCGAGGCGGCAGCGCCCGAGGCCGATCAGCGCGTCACAGTCCCGCGGGCGGACCGGTGCGCCTGCCTCCAGGGCGCGCATGCGCGCGAGCCCCTCCGCGTAGAGCGACTCCGCTTCGGCCACGGATCCCGACTGCAGGAGGATGTTGGCGAGTTTGATCTTCGCCGTCGCGATGCCCATCGCCTGGTCCTCGTGCAGGCGCTCCACCACCGCGACGCCCTCGCGCGCCGCCGCCTCCGCGTCGGTGAGCCGGCCCGTCGCCGCGAGCACCGCGGCACGACGCACCAGTGCCACCGACTTCTGGTGGTGCTCGGCGTCGTTCCTCAGCGAATTCAGGAGCGCGAGAGCGCGCGCGAACGACGTGTCGGCGGCCGCGTAGTCGCCGCGGTCGTACTGGATCAGCCCGATGCCGTTCTTGAGATTCACCAGCACGGGATGGCGGGGACCGTTGACGCGCACGTGCATGTCGTAGGCCTCGCGCAGCGTGCGCTCCGCTTCGTCGTAGTAGCCGTTGTCGTGGAGCGCGCGGCCAAGCGAACCGAGGCTGTAGGCCACGTCGGGGTGCTCGGCACCGTGGTTGTTCCGCCGGATCTCCAGGGCCTCGCGCTGCAGCGCCGCCGCCTCTTCGAACTCGCCCAGGTTCGAGAGCAACCGTCCGTACGCGCTCAACGTGAACGCGATCGACGGATGTCCCGCCGGGAACAGTTCACGGTCGGTGGCGAGCACCTCGTCCCACATGGCGCGCGCCTCGGAGAGGTGCCCCTCGTCCGCGAGGAGCTGCGCGTAGTTGTAGCGCGTCGTGGCGGTCTCCGGGTGGCGCTTGCCCCACACCGCCTCCTGGACTTCGAGCGCGCGCTTGAACAGGGAGTCGGCCTCGGCGTAGCGGCTCTGCTCGTGCATGAGCAGGCCGAAGTTGTTCATGACCGGCGTGGCGGCGACGCTGCCCGGGCCTTCGATCTCGTGGAAGAGCACGATGGCCTCGCGGTAGAGCGGCTCCGCCTCTTCGTAAAGCCCCTGCATGTTGACGCACTGCCCCAGCGAGCCCAGCGCGTCGGCGAGCGCCTTGCGGTCCTCCAGCGTCCGCCCCACCGCGACGGCGCGGCGCCCGAACGAGTCCGCCTCGGCGTACGCGCCGGCGATCACGAGATACTCCATCAGGCGCACCGTCGTGCGAACTGCCTCCGCGTCGTGTTCCCCGACCGTCGCGATGCGCAACGCCCGGCTCTCCTTGAGGAGGGCGACCGCCTCGTCGATGATGCCCAGGTTGCCGTACGCGTTGCCAATCGTTCTCAGCATGTCGGCCAGCACGTCCGGCTGGTCGGCCAGCTCGGCGCGCACGCGGTCGCGGCCCTTGTCGAGCAGCTCGCGCGCGGTGATGGCCTCGCCCCGCGAGGTATAGGGGTCCGCCGCCTCGAACAACCCCGTCACGAACTCGCTCACCGTGGCGGCCTTGGTGGCTTCCTGCCGCGCACGGTCGCGTTCGCGCGCGAGACGCGTCGTGTACAGGACCGTGATCGCCGCCACCACGACCACGAGTGACGTCGCGGCCGCGATGCCCGCGCGGTTGCGCCGCACGAACTTGCCGTAGCGATAGCGAAACGTGTCCGGCCGCGCGCTCACCGGGCGGCCGGAGAGGTGCAGGCGGATGTCCTCGAGGAGCTGGCTCGCCGATGCGTAGCGGCGCTCCGGCTCCTTGCGCAGCGCGACCAGGCAGATGTTGTCCAGGTCGCCCTGGAGGCGCCGGTGGAGCCGCGCGGGCGCGAGACGGCGCGCGCGCGCCACGTCCTCGGGCGAGCGTACGGCCGGCGCGGTGCCGACGGTATCGATGCGCGAAAGGAACCGGCTCGGCCGTTCCGCGGGCGTGTCCGCGATGGCGCGCTCCAGCTCGGCCGGCGTGCTGGTGGTGTCGCGATGGGGATGGCGGCCGCACAGGAGCTCGTAGAGCACCACGCCGAGCGAGTACACGTCGGTCGCGGTCGTCACCGGTTCGCCGCGCACCTGCTCCGGTGACGCGTAGGCCGGCGTCATCACGCGCTGACCGCTGCGCGTTAGTCCCTCCTCGTCCTCCCCCAGCACGCGCGCGATGCCGAAGTCGAGCAACTTCACGTGCCCGTCGTGGGTGACGAGGATGTTGTTCGGCTTGAGATCGCGATGGACGACGAGGTTACCGTGCGCGTACTGCACGGCGGCGCACACCGCCTGGAACAGGTCGAGGCGGTCCTCGATGGGGAGCCGGCGCTCGTCGCAGTAGTCGGTTATCGGCTGCCCGTCCACGTACTCGAGGGTGAAGAACGGCAGTCCGTCCTCGGCCATGCCCCCGTCGAGAAGGCGCGCGATGTTCGGATGCTGCAGCCGGGCGAGGATGCGGCGCTCCGCGTGGAAGCGCGCGAGGATCGTCGCCGAGTCCATCCCACGCTTGATGAGCTTGAGGGCGACGCGCTGCTCGAACTGTCCGTCCGCGCGCTCGGCGAGGTAGACGACACCCATGCCGCCCGTTCCGATGCTGCGCAACACCCGGTACGGGCCCACGCGCGTTCCCTCCGGGAGTGCCGCGCCCGGCCCGGGTTCGATGACGTCGATGGCGCGCCCGTCGAGGAGGCTGTGGGGGGCGTCGTCCGCGTCGAGGAGCGCACGCACCTCATTATATAGCGCCTCGTCCCCGGCGCACGCGGCGCGCAGGAACGCGTCGCGCTCTTCCTCGGGGCGCTCGAGCGCCTCGTGAAACAGCGCCTCGACGCGTTGCCAGCGGCCGTCGTCCATCAGAGTTTGCGCCTGCAGCTCCGCCGGGCACGGGCGAGCTCGCGGTCGCGACGAATGCTTGGCATGCCAGATCCGGTGCAGGTCACTTGATCAGGACCAGCTTCTGCGTTTTCGTATCCCCGTCGAGATCGAGGGTCAGGAAATAGATACCCGAACTGACCCGCGCGCCCAGTGCCCCCTCACCCGACCAGGTGGTTTCGTACGTACCGGCGTCGCGTACGTCGTCGACCAGCGTCACCACAAGCGAGCCGCGCGCATCGTGGACACGAACCGCAACGTGGCCCCGGCGGGGCAGCTGGTAACGGACGGTGGTGGCCGGGTTGAACGGATTGGGGAAGGCTTTGACGGAGAGCGTGTAGGGAGTGCGGCGCACCATGGCCGCCACGCTCTCGTTATTCGCGTTGTCCGTCGCGGTCACGAAGTAGTACGCAAACGGGTCATCCGACATGTCGTAGGACAGCCCGGTCGTTTTCCCTGTCGTCGTCTTGTTCTGCGCGAAATCGGCGAACGCGGACCCGTAGACCGTATAGAACGCGACGTCCTCCTCGGGGGGCGCTCTCCAGCGCAGGATCGCGTCGACGCAGGTAAGCCCCGACGGGCTCGACGGGGGCACGATGTCGATCCCGTACGTCTGCGCCGGAAGGCTCTCGTTACCGGACAGGTCGACCGCCGTCACAAAATAGTACAGCCAGGCCGACGCGGAAACGTCCATCGTCGGTTCGGCCGTCTGCGCGATGGTCGTGTGCTGATCGAACACGTCGAACGCCGACCCGTACACGACGTAGTGGTCCACGTCCCCCTCGGGCGGCGCCTGCCACGACAGGACCCCCGTGTCATAGACGAGGTCGGTCGGACTCGATGGCGCGACGTTGTCGACCCCCTGGGCGTGGGCGGGTGCGCCCTCGTTCCCGGAGAAGTCCAGCGTCGTCACATAGTAGTGCTCGTGTACGAACACCTGCACATCGTGCCACGTCAGCGAGGTCTGCGCGAGCAGGACCGCGCTTCCGTCGAAGACCGACTTGTACGAAGCCCAGACGCGGAAGTAGTCGAAATCTTCTTCCGCGGAAGCGTCCCAGGACAAGTGCCCGGCGGCGAACGCGAAGTTCGCCGGCGGCGGGGGCGGAAGATTGTCAAGCGAGTGCCCGCTTTCCGGCGGCGAGTCGTAGAAGAACGCCGGATCCGCGAATGCCGCGCGTACAAAGTAGACCGACTCGTGCGCGCCTGCGGAGAGCGTCGAGTCAGCCAGCGTGGCGACGATCGGCGCGTAGGACTCGCTGCCGTCGGCGGTGACGGAGGCCATGTAGATCCAGTTCCCCGGCGGCGCGGCGGGAACCGGACCGCGGCCCGCGAGGGCGGCCATCGGCGGTTGCACACCCGGCGGGAGCGGATCGTCGCGCAGGTAGATGTCGTAACGAACGACCGCGGGGACCACGGGAGGCCGGTCGAAGCGTGAGCCATCGAAGGTGACGGTGATTCTCCGGCCCTGATCGTCGGGGACGTCCGCGACCGCATCGATCACCGGCTCACCCAGCCCGTACTTCGCCACGAAGACGTCGAACGTCTCGCCCTCGTCCCGTTCACCGGTGTACAGGTTCCCGATGAGGACGATATCCCCGGCGCTGTCGACGGCGATGCCGGCCGGTGACCGACCGTCTGCCGTTACCGTGCCGTTGGAAACGGGCGTTCCGTCTGGCGCAAACCTCGTGATGGAAAGGTCGTAAGTCGTCGCCGTAACGGGGAAGCCCGACAGATAGACGTCACCGTCCACGCCGCAGGCCAAGCCCGCGACGAGCACGTTCCAGGTGCGGCTCCACAGGTGCGAGCCACCAGAGTCGTACCGGGCAATGACGCGCGAGCCCGTCAACGGCCCGCCGCCGAAATCCACCGTGCCGCTGAAGGTCGCGTTCATGGCAAGATTTCCATCCGTGTCGACGACCAGGTCGTTCGGTCCGTCGTCGTTGGCGCCTCCGAACCGGCGGCTCCAGAGATGAGCTCCGCTGCCGTCGAACTGGGCGAAAAAGATGTCCTTCATCCCCGCGCTCGATAGCGCGCCCCCGCCGAGGTCGATCGTGCCGCGGAACGATCCGAGCGCGCTCACCCGGCCCGCGAGGTCGACCGTGATTCCCGCTATCGACTGCGACTGCGCATCGCCGAATCGCCTCGTCCACTCGTGGACACCGTTTGCGTCGAAGCGAGCCAGGAAGGCATCCAACGCGCCCGTGCTCGTGACCGCACCGCCCCCGAAGTCCACCGTGCCGTCGAAGTACCCCCCAACCACGACACTCCCATCGGCGGCGACGGCGACTGTAGTCGCCTGGCACGTCCCCGTGCCCACGAAGGCGTGGCTCCACTGGTAGACCCCGTCGGGGTCGTACTTCACCAGGAAGCCGGCGTCATTCGCGATGGTCGAGTCGATGCCCCCACCGAAGTCGACTTCGCCCCGGAAGTACCCCGCGAGCGCGATGTCACCGGAGGGATCAGTCACCAGGCCGGGCGAATGGACGACACTCGTCCCATCGATGGCCTTGGTCCAGAGCGGGGATCCATCGGGAGTGAACTTGCTGAGACGAGCCCCCCGCATCGCAGCGTAGGTCCCGGGAGGCTCCCCCGCAATGACCGCGCGCCGACCGGTGACGAGCACGTTCCCGGACAGGTCGGTCGTCACCGATGTCGCGTAGTTGAAATACGACTCGTAGTGCAGTGTCTGCTGCCAGAAGAGGTAAGGCGATGATGCATGAGCGGCCGTCGCGGTACCGACGAACATGAGGGAAACCCCCAGCCGTCTCATGGTGCCGGGATGATGCAAGTGCCTCGGCGTCGTTCTGCTCATGACTTCCTCTACTTCAGGAGCACGATCTTGTGCGTGACGATCCCACGGTCGTGACGGAGGCGCACGAAGTACACGCCCGAGCTCAGGGGCCGATCCTCCCCGTCACGACCCGCCCAGCGGACCGAGTACGCACCCGCGTCGCGCGGTTTGTCGACGAGCGTCGCCAGCCGCGCGCCGCGCGCGTCGAACACCTCGAGTACCGTGTGTCCGCTCGACGGCACCTCGTAGCGGATCACCGTCTGCGGGTTGAAGGGGTTGGGCCGGGCCGACACGCGGAGCGCGTATCCCGCGGCGCGCGATGCCGGAGCCGCCGCCACAACCGCCGCCCCGCTCTGGTTGCCGGCGCGGTCCGTCGCGGTCACGTGGTAGTACGCATGCGCCGTTCGCCCGATATCCGCGGTGTTGCCTTCCGTCTTCTGAAGGAGGACCGCGGACGCATCGAACGCCTCCCGCGCGGATCCATACACGGAGAAAAAGGAGAAATCCTCCGCGGTCGAAGGCGCCCACGTGAGCTTGCCATCGCTGTAGGCGAGTTGCACGGGCGGCGCCGGCGCGAGGTTATCGACCGAATACCCGCTGTCGGGCGGCGAGTCGAAGAACACGCCCGGGTCCGCCGTCTTTGCGCGCAGGAAGTAGACCGAGTACAACAGCGGGCCGGGCGGGATGGCATCCTGGAGCGTCGGCAGGATGACCGAGTAGCGTTCTTCGGCGTGTGCGGGCACCGTGCGCACAGGCGTCCACACCGGCGGCGATACGCCGTCGCGGCGGAACACCTCGTACTCGGTGACGGGGGTGAGAGACGCGGCGTAGTCCCGGAACGACCGGACGAAGGTCATCTGGACCTGGCCGCCCTGGTCGTTGCCCACGTCCATGATCGTCTCGACGTAAGGTTTGATGACACTGATACGCGCGATGAACACGTCGGTCGCGCCGGCGCTCGTGCGCTGTATTTCGCCGAAGTTCGCCGCCCCGCGGAATCCGCCCGCCACCCAATACGCCTCACCGCCCGGTGCCACGGCTAGACCTCCCGCGGTGTCGTTCTCCGGACCGCCGAGCCGCAGGGCCCAGCGTATCGTCCGGTCCGGGCGCGTTCCCACCACGAATCCATCGTCGAGATTCCCGTCGGAGGTGAGGAGCCCTTCCAGCCCGCCATGAAAGCGGCCGGCCATGATGACGTCGCCGTCGGGAACGACGGCGACGCGGGTTGTAGCCGCCGATGCGCCGGCGCCCTGGGCGTGGAGCGTCCGCCACCCGCCCGGACTGTACACCACCGCGTCGGCGCTTCGACTGCCGGCCACGAAGTAACTTTCATCGGGGCTCGTGGCGATGTCGGTCATGACGATTGTAGGGGATGACGACACCGAACCAAAGCCGTGCCCGTTCGCGTCGAACATATGGACAAAATCGGCCCCTTCGTACAGCGCGAACAGAACCTGGTCGTTCTTCCATACCGCCACCGAGTGGCCGGCCCCCGGGTAATGCTTGTACCACCGCGGTGTATGGTCGAGCCCGAGCTGGATGAGGAGCACGCTGGTCGCCGTGGCCGTCGCATCCTGCGAGCCCGCCAGGAGGACGCGCCCGGTTCCGTCCAGCGCTACATCCTCAGCGACGTCGTCGTCGACCCCGCCCAGCCGCGTGCTCCAGAGGGGATTGCCACCGGGCCCAATCTCCAGCACGAACGCGTCGCTCCCCCCCAGGCTCGTGTACAACGCACCCGGGCCGAGGTAGACGTTGATGCCGCGGAACGACCCGGCCACGAGGATGTTGCCGGCCGGACTCGTGCAAACGCCGAGTGCGAGGTCGTCGGCGAGGCCACCGAAACGACGGCTCCAGACGACGTTGAGATCCGGATCCAGCTTGACGACGAAGATGTCGCTGCCGCCCGCACTGCTGACGGGTCCACCGCCGAAGTCGATGCTCCCCTCGAAGGTTCCGACCACCAGCAGATTGCCGGCGGGATCGATGGCCATGCTCCGGGCTTCATCCGCACCGGCACCGCCGAAGGAAGCGATCTGGGTGAAACCGACGGGGGCCGCGCCGGGCGCAGGCGAGGACAGCAGCGCAAGCAGGAAGCCCGCCAGTGTTCCGCGGATGGTTGACGTGGACATCACCCTTCCTTGGCAGGTGTGACGCGCGAGTCCCGCGGCTCCGGGCCGTTGGCGGCTCCGGACCCGCGAGTGGCTCTCATTATATCATCGGAACGGAATCAGGCGATAGCAGAGAGAGCGACTGGCTGCCTCGTTGCGGTTCGTACGGTTGTACTGTGGAAGAGAGTCGGACGTGGCGGGCCGGATTCCCGTCCTTCCGGGGGTCCTTTTTTTGCGCGGGGTCTTCGTCGCACCGGCCAGTACACCGTTACCGGCAGCCGCCCTCGATCAGGGCTTCAGCTCCTGCGAGAGCCACGCGCGCGCGAGGCGCCAGTCGCGGCGCACGGTGGGGACGGAGACGCCGACGACTTCCGCGATCTCCTCGTGCGTCAGCCCGCCGAAGAAGCGGTACTCGACCACCGCGGCCTGACGTTCGCTCAGCGCCTTGAGGCGGGTGAGCGCCTCGTCGAGGTCGAGCAACTGGTCGGCGCGCGTTTCGCGTGGCACCAAGTCGTCGTCGAAGGTGGTCGCGACGAGGTCGCCGCCGCGCTTCCGGGCGCGGCGCTGCTCTGCATAGTTGATAAGGATACGCCGCATCGCCTGCGACGCCACCCCGAGGAAGTGCGCGCGGTTCTGCCACGAAACGCGGCTCTGATCCACGAGCTTGAGGTATGCCTCGTGCACGAGGGCGGTGGCGTTGAGGGTGTGGTCCCTGCGCTCGCGGCGCAGCTGATTCTCGGCCATGCCGTGCAGCTCGTCGTAGATCAACGGGAGGAGCGCGTTGACGACGTCCTGGTTCCCGCCGGTGAGTTCGGCGAGAAGGCGGGTGATGTCGTTGCCCGGCTTCACCCCGCGATCATACACCCTCCCCGGCGGCGTCTCCACCCACTGGTTGCGGTGGACACGCGGTACCACCTCCGGTATGACATTCGGGTGCCCACCGCCACCGTTCTGTTCTTCTGCTGCGGCCTCGCACTTCTCATCGCGGGCGGCGAGTTGCTCGTCCGCGGCGCCTCGCGCCTGGCGCGGAGCCTGGGTGTCACCGAGCTGGTCGTGGGCCTCACCGTGGTCGCCTTCGGGACGAGCAGCCCCGAGCTGGTGGTGAGCATACTCGCCGCGAGCGCCGGAAAGAGCGAGATCGCCGTTGGGAACGTGGTGGGCAGCAACATATTCAACATCCTGTTCATCCTGGGGCTCGCGGCACTCATGCGTCCGCTCATCGTGGCGCGAACGATCGTCCGCCGTGACATCCCGATCATGATCGGTGCATCGCTGCTACTCTGGCTGTTCGCGGCGGACCGCGTGATCTCAAAGCCAGAGGCCGTCGCATTCGTGATCGGGATCGTCGCCTTCACCTGCTTCACGGTAGCGACATCGCCGTCGGCAACATCGTCGGGAGCAACATCTTCAATATCATGTCGATTCTGGGTATTGCGGCGATGTTCGGCGGCGACGGACTCCGCGTGGCGCCGTCGATCGAAAACTTCGACCTTCCCGTAATGATCGCGGTTGCCATCGCGTGCGTTCCCTTCCTCGCCTCCGGTCACCTGCTGGCACGGTGGGAGGGCGCGGTGTTCCTCGCCTACTACGCCCTCTATGCCGCATACCTCGTGTTCGGGGTCCAGCAGCACGCGGCGCTGCCGTTGCTGGGCCGCATGACCGCCTGGTTCGTCCTCCCCATCACGGCGCTGACCATGATCGTGGTCGTCCTGCGCGCCCTCCGGCGCTCCTTCCCCGCCCGCGGTTGACCCCTCGTCGCACGCCCCCCGTGCACGATTTCTCCCGGTTCTGCGCATGGGTTGGCAGAGGGGTCAGACAACCCCGCGAACCATGGAGGGTCGCACCATGAAATCTCTTATGAAATATCAAGTTACGGCTTATGTCCTAATCGTCGCCCTGGCGTTCCTCGCCGCCTGCAGCCAGGATGACCCGGCCGCGCCGGCGCCGCAGCCCGCCGATCTCGAGGAGTTCTTCAACCAGACGCCCGCCTGGGACCTGTTCTCGCCGCCGCAGGCGGACGCGGACGTTGCCATCGGGGAACCGGCGTCCGAGGAGAAAATGATCGACGGCTCGCCGTACGAGTGCACGACGACGCCGTACTCGCTCACGCGCACGCCGGAGAAGATCGTGACACTCAACCCCGACGTCGAGATCCTGTGGGTGGGATCGCTGCTGCAGGGGAAGGGGTACGTGGGCGGCATCGGCTCGCTTTCGGAGCTCGCCGTTCGTCAGCGCAACCCGATCACGCTGACGATCGACCTGCTCACGAGCGACAATAGCCGCACGGTGAGCAAGCCCACGGTGGCGACGTCGAACCAGGCCATCGGGGATCTCATCCAGCAGGCCATGGACGCGGGTCACCAGGCGGGGAGCAACATCCTGTTCACCAAGGAGACCATGTACACGTACAACCAGATGGCCCTGAAGATGGGTCTCTCGGCCAGTTACTCCGGAGCGACCATCAAGTCCAGCCTGTCCGCGGACATCAGCAGCGAGATCCGCTCCATGACCGCGTACTTCGTGCAGCGCATGTTCACCGTGTCGATGGTCCTCCCGCAGAATCCCGAGGACGTTTTCAGCGGCGAGTTCACCGCGGAGATGCTGCAGCGCGAGACGTCGAACGGCCACATGGGCCCGGACAATCCCCCGGTGTACGTGTCGAGCATCGCCTACGGGCGCATCCTGATGTTCTCGTTCACCTCCAGCGCCTCGGAGACCGACATCAACGCCACGCTGAATGTGCTGTACAACAATGGCCAGTTCGGCGGCGATCTCGAGGCGAAGTACAAGGACATCCTCGAGCAGGCCCAGATCCGGGTCGTCACGGTGGGCGGGGACGCCGACCAGGCCCTGGCGCTCATCCGCGCCAACGATCTCGGCGCCTACTTCGCCGAGGACGCGCCCCTGAGCACGGCCAAGCCGATCTCGTACACGGTCCGCCACCTCAAGGACAACGCCATCGCGAGCGTCGCGGAGGCGACCGAGTACAACCTCACGACCTGCACGCCCAAGGCGCTGCCGGTCACGGGATCGGAGTACTACATCACCTTCACGAGCGCATGCGGAGAGAGTTTCCCGTTCGTGGACGACAGCCTCGCCGAAGGCATCTGGGACGCCGAGGCGTACTACTCCTTCTCGGTGGAAGACGCCAACGGATCGCAGAAGGGCATCGAGTGGATGAGTCAGAAGGAGTTCGACTACGTGTACAAGCTCAAGCAGGGCGAGTGCCGTACTCTGGTGGACCGCGCCGGGCAGTCCGCGAAACCGCTCAAGGTCACGATTCACTATGACGGCCGCGAAAACGTCCGGGTCTTCGGAAGCTTCTGGGACGCCGACATCCTCGACCCGGACGACCTCCTGGCGAGCTTCAACTATGTGTACCAGTGGCCCGCCAGGCCGATGCAGGTGGGCGAAGCGACCATCGTCGCGGGGGACGCCTGGGGCAACAAGGTGCGGCTGCGGTGGCGCGTGACGAAGGGCGCGGACCTGACCGACTAGGCCGACGCGATGCGGGCCGGTTCATGGAGAGCCGGCCCGTTTCGTGTCATCGTCGCTCACGGAGCGCGCTGCTCGCCCGACCCTCCGGCGGCCCGAAGCCGCCAACGTTCGGCGAGGGCGCGCTCCGTCTTCTGTTCGTAGTAACCGGCAATCACGCCCGCGATCTCGCGGCTGCGGGGTGTGTCCGTTTCGGTGGTTTCGGTGAGAATGTCCCACCCGGCTTCGAGCTCCCTGATGCCCTCCGGCCCGCGTCCCTGCGCAATCAGCGCCTCGCCCAGCCGCGCCCGCGCGTCGCCGGTGCGCCAGAAACGCGCGTCGATTGCACCGAACACGACGACGGCGTCGCACAGGAGCGGCTCGGCCGCATCCGCGCGGTTCGTGTGCATCAGGACCTCGGCGAGCCGCACGCGGCAGGTGGCGGTGCGGTGATGCCCCGGTCCGAATACCGTGGTCGACATCGCGAGCGCACTGTCGGCGGCGATTTCGGCCGCGCCGTAGCGGCCCGCACAGTCCAGCGCGCGTGACAGATTGCTCAGGCCGACGGCCATCTCCGCGCTCGGCTCTCCATAGTACCGATGCCGCATCGCAATGGATTCCTCGTGGAGCGGAATGGCATCCTCACAATTGCCCTGGTCCACGAGAACGGTGGCGAGATTGTTGATGCTGATGGGCATGTCTTCGTGGTCGTTTCCGAGCACCCGTCGATCGATCGCCAGCGACTCGCGCAGGATGCGCTCCGCGGCGGCAAGGTCGCCAACATCCGCATACATGTTGCCCAGGTTGGAGAGCCATGCGCTGTAGCGGTCGTTCTCCTTTCCGAGGAGACGCTCCGTCAGGCCGACGACTTCCGTCTGCGTCGCGATGGCGCCGGGCAGGTCGCCGGCCTGCGCCTTCGTCGAGGAGAGCTTGTTGAGAGAGATGAGCATGCTCTCGCGGTTGTCGCCCGGCGCGGAGCGCTTCAACGCCACGGCGCGCTCGAACAAGGGGATCGCGCGGTCGTACTGGTCGAGACTGCGGTAGGTCTCGCCGACCGCGTGCACCACGTCCGCCAGCACCAGCGGATCGCCCGCGAACGGGTTCTCGCGCTCGATCCGCACCGCGGTGGAATCCACCACCTCCAGTACCGTGACCTCGCGCCCCCGCGACTTGTCGGGCCTTGCTTCCGCGAGCATGCCGGTGAGGAAGTCCTTGATGAGCGTGGCGCGGCGGGCCTCGTTCTCCGCTCGCACCTGCGCCCGCCGGGCGCGCACGAATCCCGTGGTTGCCAGCGCGATCCCCGCGATCAGCGCGACGACGACCACGGATGCCGCCACGACAGCCGTCCGGTGGCGGCGGACGAACCGCCCCGCCCGGTAGCGCCGGCTGGGCGGCCCGGCCTCCACCGGCTGGTCCACGCGCAACCGGCCCAGGTCCGCCGCGAGATCGCTGGCGGATTGATAACGCCGCGCCGGATCCTTCTCCAGCGCCTTCATAATGACCCATCCCAGATCGCCGTTGAGCCGCCGCTGCAGCGAGCGCGCGTCCGTGCTGCGCGTGCGCGCAATCGCCTCGCGCTCGCCCGTCGCGGTGAAGCGGCGCGCGGGTGTCGGCGGGTCGGTGTCGCGGATCAGGCGCTGCGCCTCGACCGCGCCGGCGCCGCGCAGCGACGCGGAGTCGAACGGAAGCGAGCCGGTCACGAGCTCGTAGAGGACGACGCCGAGCGAATACACGTCGGAGCGTGTGTCCACGGGGGCAGTCCCCCCGGCGGCCTGCTCCGGGCTCATGTACTCGAGGGTGCCGATCACCGAGCCGAAGGCGGTGTGCATCGTCTCCGCGCCCGCCGCCGCCTCGACGGCCTTGGCGATGCCGAAGTCGATGACGCGCGGCTGGGCGCGGCCGTCGACACTCGAGACGAGGATGTTCGAGGGCTTGAGGTCGCGGTGAATGATGCCGTTGATGTGCGCGTGCTGCACCGCGCGGCACACCTCGACGAAGAGGTCGATGCGCGCGTCGACGTCCAGGTGCTGCCCGTCGCAGAAGGCCGTGATCGGCTCGCCGCGCACCAGCTCCATGGCGAAGTACGGCACGCCGTCCTCCGTGGCGCCGGCGTCGAAGATGCGCGCGATGCCGGGGTGGTTCATGACCGCCAGCGCCTGGCGCTCCGCCTCGAAACGCGCGCGGGCGCTCGCGCCGCGCAGCCCCCCGCGCACCATCTTGAGCGCCACTTCGCGGCGGATGGGCGAGGTCTGCTCGGCGTGATAGACCAGACCCATGCCGCCCTCGCCGAGCACGCCGATGATGCGGTACGGCCCGATCTGCGGCGGAAAGGCCGGCCCGGCGCCGCGCAGCGATTCCGCGGCGCGGTCGACGCCCGCACCGATGCGCGCGGTCACCGCTTCGAACGAAGTTACCTGCGCTTCCGCGAGCAGAGATTGCGCTTCGGCGAGGAGTGCCGCGTCGCCGCCACAGGCGCGCTCGACGAACGCGGCCCGCTCGCCCGCCGGCAGGAGCATGGCGTCGCCCAGGATGTCGACGAGTCGGCGGAAACGGGGCGTGTCCAACGCTCAGCCCCCGCCCAGCTCGCGTTGCAGCCACAGCCGCGCCACCGACCAGTCCTTGGCCGCCTTGCGGCGCGAGACGCCCATCGCCTCGGCGGCTTCGTCCAGCGTCAAACCCGCGAAGAAGCGCAGTTCGACGAGACGCGCGAGGTCCGCGTCGTGCAGCGCGAGCTTCTCGAGCGCGCTGTGGAGATCGAGAACGTCGGCGGCGACGGCGTCCTCTTCGGCGAGGCCGGTGTCGAGCGTCACGCGCTCCCAGCCCCCGCCGCGCTTGTCGGCGTTCCGCCGCCGGGCGTGGTCGACCAGGATCTGCCGCATCGCGCGCGACGCGGTGCCGAAGAAATGGGCACGGCACTCCCACGAGACGCCGCCGGTGTCGACCAGGCGCAGGTAGGCCTCGTGCACGAGGGCGGTGGGCTGGAGGGTGTGGTTCGCGCGCTCGCCGCGCAACTGCCGGCCGGCGAGCTGGCGGAGTTCGTCGTAGACGACGGCGAGCAACTCTTCCGCCTGCTTCGGATCGGAAAGATCGAGCTGGCGGAGAATCTGTGTAACCAGGCGGCGGTTCTCTTCCATCGGGGGCGCCTTCATCCGTGGAAAGGCATGTATCGAGTATACACCACCGCTCCCGGCTCCGTCAGGCCGGCGCCGCTACAGGACCCGGGAGAAGATGAAACGCTCGAGAATCCACGCGAATGCAATGCACGCCGGCAGCGTGAACACCCACGCCGCGACGATCTTCCCCGCGACACCCCAACGCACCGCGGAGAGACGGCGCGTGGCGCCCACGCCCATGATGGTCGACGTGATCACGTGCGTCGTGCTCACCGGAAGCCCCACGTGGCTCGCGCCCAGGATGACGGCGGTGGCGGCGGTCTCCGCCGCGAAACCGTGCACCGGCTCGAGCCGCAGCATGCGCATCCCGATGGTGCGGATCACGCGCCACCCACCCATCGCGGTGCCGAGGCCCATCGCGATTGCGCACACCAGCACCACCCAGCGCGGCACGTCCAGGGTGGCGATGTACCCGCCGCTGAACAGCGAGAGCGTGATGATGCCCATCACCTTCTGGGCGTCGTTGGATCCGTGGCTGAACGCCATGAACGCACTGGACAACAGCTGCAGGCGCCCGAAGCGCTTGTTCAGCGTCCCCGGCGAGGAGTAGCCGAAGAAGCGCAAAATGAACTTCATGAAGAGGAAGCCGATGGCGAGCCCGATCACCGGGGAAATGAGCAGGGCCGCGAAGATCTTCTGCAGCCCGCCCGTGTTGAGAACGTCCCAGCCCGCGAACGCCGCCGCCGAGCCCATGAGGCTGCCGATCAGCGCGTGCGACGCGCTCACCGGCAGTCCCAAGAGCGTCATGGCCGCATTCCACAGGAAGCCAGCCGTCAGCGCGCTCACCACGACCCCCTCGCTGATCCCGCTCGGATCGACCACGCCGGTGCCGATCGTCTTCGCCACCGCGGTGGAGGCGAGCGCGCCGAGGATGTTCATCGTGGCCGCCATGGCCACCGCCCACTGCGGCGAGAGGACGCGCGTCGACACCACGGTGGCGATC
>DASTOO010000253.1:0-4764 GCA_035762505.1 Candidatus Krumholzibacteriia bacterium | reverse complement strand
ACGACAGCGCCATGGCACCCGCACGGCTCACGCGCCCGAAGGTCGGCCGCAGTCCCGTCGTGCCACACACCGTCGACGGGGACACGATCGACCCCCACGTCTCCGTCCCGATCGCGAACGGGACCAGCCCCGCGGCCGTCGCCGACGCGGAGCCCGCGGAGGAGCCGCTCGATCCCTTCTCCGTGTTCCACGGGTTGCGCGTCATGCCGCCAAACCACACATCACCCCACGCGAGCGCGCCCAGCGTCGTCTTAACGACGAGCACCGCGCCGGCATCGTCGAGCTTGCGAATCACGGTGGCGGTGTCGTCGATGACCTGGTCCTGGTAGGGCATCGCACCCCACGTCGTCTTCGTCCCCTTCACGGCGAGGAGGTCCTTCGCGCCGTAGGGCATCCCGTGCAGCGGCCCGCGATATTTCCCCTTCGCGATTTCCGCGTCCGCGCGTCGCGCGGATTCCATCGCGCGCTCTTCCGTCAGGCTCACCACGCACTCGAGCGTCGGACCGTGCCGCTTCAGGCGACCGAGGTACATCGCCGTCAGCTCGACCGACGTCACCTGCTTCGTGCGCAACAGCTCGGCGAGGTCGCGCACCGGCCAGAATGCGACGTCTTCCAGATCGTCCGGGCGTTTCACCCTCTTCGCCTTGCTCCACCGCGGTCGCGCGTCGCGGTCCGCATCGGCCGGCGCCGAGGCGAGGTGCATCACGAACGCGGGCGCAACGCCGTTGGGAATGAGGGTGGCACGCATGGCCTCGTAGCCCCCGCGGTAGTCGGCGAGGTCGGACTGCATCGAGTCACGCTCCGCGTCCGTGAATTCGAGCCCCACGATCTTCTCCGCTCCCGCGATGTCGCTCTTGGCAAACGGCAACTCACCTTCTTCGGCCACGCCGAGGACATAGCCTGCGACGAGCGCCGCAACTGCGACCGCAACCACAACGCGAATACGCATCATCGCTCCTCCAGTGCGCCGAGCATTTCCTCGACGCGAACAAACTTCTCGCGCGGCTTGCCCGCGGGTCCACCCCGCGCCACCTCGGCCGCGTCGATCCGCCGCCAGTCGTCGTACGAGACCACGCGGACGCCGCGCTCGCGCAGCAGGCTCAGCACGGCTTCGCGCGCCGGCTCCTCGCACGGCGGCAGCCCCGGCGCGTCCGCCAGTACGTGCTTGACCGTCTCGAAACTGTCGGGCTTGTTGGTGCCGATGATGCCCGACGGCCCGCGCTTGATCCAACCCGCCACGTACAGCCCGGGGACGATCTTCCCGTCATTCGCGACGCGCCCCGCGACGTTCGGGAAGACGCCGCCCTTTTCATCGAACGGAATCCCCTCGATGGGAACGCCGCGGTAGCCGACGCTCCGGAACACGAGTCCGCACGGAATCGTTTCCGTGACCCCCGTGCCGCGCGCCTTCTGCGCACCGGGCTCGCCGGACAACGCGTTGCGTTCCAGGAGCACGGCCTCGACACGCTCCGCGCCGACCAGCTGCTTCGGTCCACGGTAGAACTGGATCAACAGACGACGGTTCTTCCCCGCGGGCGGGTGCGCCGCGAACTCCTTCAGGAGCTCATAGTTCTTGATGGAATCGCGCCACTTGAGCACCTCGAGCTCCGCGCGGCTGGCAAGGTTCAGCTCGAGCTCCGCGGGATCAACGATCACGTCACAGTCGGCGAGCTCGCCGAGCTCCTTGAGCTCGGGGGGGGTGAACGCGGCCTGCACGGGCCCACGCCGGCCCACCATGCGCACCTCGCGGACCTTCGACTCCGCAAGCACCTCGAGCGCATGGGCAGCGATATCGGTCGCCTTGAGCTCGTCCACCGTCTTCGCGAGAATGCGGGCCACGTCCATCGCGACGTTTCCCTGGCCGACGACGATCGCGCACTCGTGCGACAGGTCGAACACGCGGTCCCGATAGCCGGGGTGGCCGTTGTACCACGCGACGAATTCCGTCGCCGTATAGCTGCCCGGCAGGTCCTCGCCGGGAACGCCGAGACGCCGGTCGGTCTGCGCGCCGGACGCGAAGATCACCGCGTCGTAGAAGCGGCGCAATTCGCCCACCGCCAGGTCGCGGCCGATCTCCACGTTGCCGAAGTAGGCAAAACCGGGATGCGCCGCGGTCTTCTCGTAGCGGGAGATGATGTTCCTGATCTTGGGATGATCCGGGGCGACCCCGTAGCGGACGAGACCGAAGGGCGCCGGCAACGCCTCGAACATGTCGACCTGGGCGGGCGCTTCGCCGGCGAGAAGCGCCTCCGCCGCGTAGAATCCACTCGGTCCGCTGCCGACGACTGCGATGCGAAGCGGACGATCCCCGCGCGCCATCGTGAACCCCTTTCCAGGGAATCGCCGAACGCCGGCATCGCGGCCCGATCGGTTTCGGCGGGACGGGTGAGGGCTGACCGCGGCCTACGTGCCCTCGACGACGATCATGTTCGTGCGCGCCGTCTGGTGTCACAGACGGCGCGCATCCCGGTATTCCGGCGACTCGAGCCACTGGCGGGCTCGCTCGATGCTGTCGAACTCGAGAATTACCACACGACGCGGGTTCCAGTCACCCTCCAGTATCTCCGTCCGTTAGGGCGCGGCCGGGACATTGCGGAGATAGGCCTCCACTGCCTGCCCCTCGCGCTCCCGCAGGTTTACGCAGTCGGAGATCTGATCCGACACCTTGGCCAGGTTGGCGCCGGTCCCGTCCACCTGGTGCGCCGGATCTCCAAAGAACTTCCGCGCCGCCTCGAGGCGCTGCTCGGAACAGCCGGTCACGAAGTAGGGGAAGTACGACGTGAACTCCGGCGGCACGCGCGACGCCAGCTCGCCGTAGTTCTTCGTCATCCACCGGTAGACTCGCTCCCGGCCCTGCTCGGTCCGGAAGAGACCGCCAACTACCTGCCACATGTCCGTCGGCCGCACCTGGTCGGTGAGAACGTACGCCAGCGTCTCGTCCTGGAGCGCGGGATTCTCGAAACGCCCGAGAGCCGCGAGATACCGGTTCTTCTCGGCGGGGATCCGGGCTTCCTCGTACTTCGACCGGAACACATCGTACTGCGCGCGGTCGCCGTCCAGCGCGGCAACCCCGAGCACGGTGCCCGCGACCGACGCGTCCACCGAACCGGGATCGGCAAGGTAACGGTCCGCGAGCGTCTTGCAGTACGCGCGCACCGCAGGGTCGCGGCCGTCGTCGCCCAGCATCCGAATCAGCCCGGGCCGGATGGCCGCAACGGCCTCGGAGTCGTCCGCGCGCGGCTCGATGCCGTAGCGCACCCGCGCGGGTCCCAGCGCGCGGCGCACGTACGCCGCATACTCATCGTCGAGCTCGTCGGTGACGAATGCCGCGCGGAGCCCGTTCAGATCCTCGATGACGGCCGAGACGATGTCGGCCTCGGGTGTGGCGGCGAAAGACGCAGCCAGCGCGAGGTACTCGTCGCCGCTGATCTCACCCGCGGCCAGCAGCGCACGGGCGTTCGAAAGGAAACGCGCGCGTTCGCGCTTCGTCATCGTCGCCTCGGGATCTGCCGCGATCTTCGTCATCATGTCGACCGGGACGATCCAGCGGTAATAGCTGGCCCCGCCCTGGTCGGGCATGACCCACTCGATCTTTCCGGGCACCTCGATCCGCTTAGATTCCCGGTCGAGCAGCACCACGCGCGTCTGCACGTTCCCGCCGTCGGAGATCTTGAGCCGGACCGGGACGGTCCACGTCTGCGCGGGCGCGTCGACCCCGTGATTGAGAAAGCGCTTCTGTGAGACGGTGAGCACGCCCCCGTCCGCGACCTCCACCCGCACCAGCGGGAATCCCGGCTGATCGAGGAAGCTCGCCAGCAGCGGCTGTAGATCGGTGTCGGCCGCGCTCGAAAGAGCGTCGAACAGATCAGACCCGACCGCGTTTCCCCACGCGTGATCGCGGACGTACTGCCGCACCCCGCGCTGGAACGCTTCCTCGCCGATGAACTGTTCGGTCATGCGGAGGACGGTGCGCCCCTTCTGATAGGCGAGTCCGAGATCCTCCATCACGTCGTTGCCGGAATCCACTTGCTTGCGCACGGGTGTGGTCGAGGGGCGCGCGTCGCCGAGCATGGTCTGGTTGACCTCCTGCGCGTAGTCGGCCTCAAGGTCCGACTCCGGATACAGGCGCACCGCGATCTTCTCCGACAGCCAGTCGGCGAAGGACTCGTTGAGCCACAGGTCGTCCCACCAGGCCATGGTCACGTAGTCGCCGAACCACATGTGCGCGACTTCATGCGCGGTGATGTATCCCAGCCGGCGTTTCTGCGTCATGCTCGTCGTCTCGGGGTCGACGAGCAGGATGCGGTCGCGATAGGTGATCGCGCCTGGATTCTCCATCGCACCCGGCCAGTACTCGGGCACGGCGATGAGGTCGAGTTTCTCGTACGGATACGGAATCCCGAAA
The DNA here is from genome assembly GCA_035762505.1 of Candidatus Krumholzibacteriia bacterium. Classification (GTDB taxonomy): domain Bacteria; phylum Krumholzibacteriota; class Krumholzibacteriia; order WVZY01; family JAKEHA01; genus JAKEHA01. The sequence continues at coordinate 359 of DASTOO010000253.1, read as the reverse complement.
TACTCCTCGAGCGCGGCGACGATGCCCGGCGTGATGGAGGCCGCATACTTGCCCAGGTGCTTCTGCCCCTTCGTCATGTAGACCCGTCCCGGCACCTTCATCCCGGTGATGGGCACGCTCTCCAGCGGGCCCACGACGATCGCGACGAGGTACGTCGATGTGGGCGGCATCTTCTTGAAGACGAGCGTCTTCGTCGCCGCGCCGAGCGTCTCCTTCTCGACCGGCGCGTTGCTGATCGCCTCCTGCTGCAGCGGCACGGTGAGGGTCATCTGGAACGGGATCTTGAAGATCGGCTCGTCCCAGCAGGGAAACGCCTTGCGCGCGTCCATCGCCTCCATCTGGGTGAACAGGTAGCCCTG
>DASTOO010000252.1:0-2398 GCA_035762505.1 Candidatus Krumholzibacteriia bacterium | reverse complement strand
CCGCGCGCGTCGATCGCGGTGGTGTCGAGGTAGCTGCGGTAGTAGTCGACCGCCTTCTGCGAGGCCGACCCCGCTGCGTGTTTGCCCCTGGCCGCTTCATCCAGGGCTGCGCGGACGTCGTCCTCGGACTGGGCACCGAGAATGCTGAACGCGCCCCAACGCGCGCGGTCGGCCGGAATCTGCGTCGCCTTCATCCATGCGCCGCCGGCGTAGCGAAAGAAGTCGTCGCCGGGCTGGATGGACTTGTCCATGGCGGTCAGCTCGACGCCCCAGGGGCCGAGCCTCGCCTTGCCGGTCTTCGTTTGTGCCATTGCGGTCAGGTTCGGCCCCGTGGTCAGTGCGGCGATGAGAGCGACGCTCGCAATCAGAGCGTGACGAGAATGGAATGGCGACATCTGGACTCCCCCAGGCAAAGGCAAGGATGGTAGAGCGGATCGAGCGAACAATGTATCAGAGAGGTCACCGCGCCAGCGCGGCCAGTACCTCGCTGGCCGTGCCTCGCAGGCACTCCCTGTAGAAGGGGCTGACCGGCGTGTACGCCCCGCAGCCACAGCGCCGTGGCTCCATGGGAATGGTCGCGTCGTCGCGGACGATGCCCTCGCGATCGCAGCGCACCCGCCACAGACTGCCGTGCAGCTCCACCACGTTGCGCGTACCGGCGCGCTGATGCATCCCGTCGATGTACTGCGTGATCACCGCAACCTCATGGGAAGAATCGTGCTGGAGTTCCGCGATCCGACGGTGCCCGCCGTGCGGTTCACACGCAGCGACCTTCGCCCGTCGCAGGTCGTGAAAGTCCCAGACCTTCCCGGGATCATGCCCTCACTCGATGATCACGAGTCTCCCGCGCGCAACGGTCTCGCCGGAGAGAACGCGCACGGCGTAGATGCCCGGTGCGGCGAGGTGTCCGCCGGCATCGCGCCCGTCCCAACGCGCGCCGGCGGGAGTGCGCGAGGTTTCATGGAGAGTCCGGATCAGGCGGCCGCCCAGGTCGAAGATCTGCACTTGCACGTTGGAGAGCCGGGAGGCGAAGCGCAGCTCGACGCCGGCCCGTGCCCGCGCCGGCGTCGGCACACACGTCAGCGCGGGAATCGAGATCGGAACCGAGGGCACGCCGAGCGTGCCGGATCCGTTGACCCTCTGTGCGGCCACTGAGTAGCCGCCACTCACGCCATCCTCCTGGAGCCAGTGTCCGATCGCTCCGCCCGAACCGTCGGGCACGAACCCGAGCTGCCAGACCGGTTCGGAAAGCGCCGCGAGCACGACCCCCTCCGAGCTCCAAAGCTTGTTTCCGAGCGGCCCCAGGCGCTGCGCGAGAATCGAGTCTCCGCCCGCGCCGGAAACCCAGCCGAACACTGCTCCGCCGGCGCCGTCGGAGAAGATCCTGCACGTGGTCAGAAAGCTCCCGTCGTAACCTCGGCCTGCCTCGATCCCGGGAAGCGCCCAGAGCTTGGTTCCGGAGGGCGAGAGTCGCTGGGCCATGTAGCTGTGCCAGCCATTGTTCTCGTAGCTGTCCCACTCGACGATTGCGCCACCCTGGCCATCGCTGCAGATCGATGCCGCCTGCACGGGGTACGTGGTGCCGCTGAGGCTCACGCCATCGACGGCCCACGCGAGGTTCCCGCTCGCGTCGACGCGCTGAGCGAATGCCTGTGCCCACAGGTTCTGGGATCGGTTGTCCTGCCACACCGCGAGTGCGCCGCCGCTCCCGTCCGCCGCGATCGCTTCCAGATAATTGTTGAACGCGGAGGTGCAGAGCTGGACGCCGAATGGCGCCCACAGCCGGGCGCCGGCGCCCGAAAGCCGCTGCGCGAAGACGGCGCCTGCCGCCTGCTGTTGATCGCTCCACCCGATCAGGACACCTCCCATGCCGTCGGCTGCGATTCTCGGCGCCCGCTGATCCGAGCCGCTCGGTGCCGCCACGACCCCGTCGGCCGGCCACAGGAGATTGCCTTCCGGGTCCACCCGCTGGGCGCGAATGGTGCGGATGCTGTCGCGGTCGTCCTGCCACGCGACGAACACCCCACCCGCGCCGTCGCTGCACGCGACGATCCGCTCCTCGTGTCGCGCGCCGAGACTCACTGCGACCCCCGCCGCGCCCCACTGGAGAACGCCTGCCGGGTTCACGCGATTCGCGTAGAGATTGCCCGCCGTGTCCGCACGGAAATCGCGCCACACGACGATCGCTCCACCCTCGCCGTCCCCGCACAGGACGTTGCTCTGGTAGGTGCCGTGGGACGTGCCGAGCGAAATGCCGTTCACCGCCCACTGGGGATTTCCGGCCCCGTCGACGCGTTGGAGGTAGATGCCGAACTCGGGGGCGCTGCGCGCGTCCACCCACGCGAAGTAGGCGCCACCCGATCCGTCCGGCGTGCTCACGGTGAAGTTCGGCTTGCCC
>DASTOO010000251.1:0-6332 GCA_035762505.1 Candidatus Krumholzibacteriia bacterium | reverse complement strand
TCAACAACGCGGGCGCGAAGCACCCGGGCGGCCCCGTGGGCGCGTTGAGCGAGGCGGACTTCGACCGGGTCATGACCGTGAACGTCAAGGGCGTGTGGCTGTGCATGCGCGAAGAGATCGCCCTGATGGAGAAACACGCGTCGAAGGACGGCGCGGCGATCGTCAACATGGCGAGCACGTGGGGGGTGGCCGGCATTCCGAAGCTCGGGTTCTACGTCGCCAGCAAGCACGCCGTGGTGGGACTCACGCGGAGCGCCGCCCTCGACTACGCGCTCTCGGGAATCCGCATCAACGCGATCTGTCCCGGCTACGTCCGCACCGACATGACCGAGAACGTGCCCGACGAACTCGTGAAGCGGCGCTGCCCGGCCGAACGCATGTCCGAGCCGGACGAGATCGCCGCCGCCGTCCTGTGGATGTGCTCCGACGAGGCGAGCTACCTCATGGGCCATGCCCTCGTCCTTGACGGCGGAATGCTCGCGCGTTAATCTAACCCTTCCCGGAACCACGATCGTGAACACATCCCCCAGCCAAGCCCGGGCGCGGCACGTCGCCGTGCTCTTTCACGAAGGTGACCGGCATCGCGATCCTTCCACGTACCTGGTGCACCACCTGGCCGGGTTCTGGCGCGAAGACGGCCACACCGTCACCTATCTCTTCGGCACCCGGCGCTTCGTGCCCGCGGACATCGTCCTGGTGCACGTCAACCTCTCGGTTGTTCCCGTCGACTACCTCGACTTCGCGGCGCGTTACCCGATCGTGCTCAACGGCGGCATCCGCGACATCCGCAAATCGAGCATCAGCCGGAACCTGTTGCGCCCCGGCGATTCGTGGCCGGGCCAGGTGATCGTGAAGTCGGACCTCAATTACGCCGGCGCGCCGGAACGCTACCTGCGGCAGACGCCCGCGGAGCGTCGCCTGAGCGCGCTGCGGTCGGCCAGGCGTCGCCTGGAGCGCGTTCTCGGCGTGACCCCCCCCTTCGGTGAGTCGCGGGACTATGAAGTATTCGACCGCCTGGCGGATGTGCCGGCGCGCTGGTTCTCCAATCGGCAGGTGGTCGTGGAGAAGTTCCGCCCCGAATTCGAGGACGGCTTCTACCACGTGCGAATCTACATGTTCCTCGGCGACCGATGGTCGTGCACGCGCGTGGGCACCCCGAATCCCGTGGTCAAGTCGGACCCGAACGCGCGGACCGAATCGGTGGAGCCGGCCCCGGAAGTGGTGGAGTGGCGCCGGAAGGCGGGGCTCGACTACGGGAAGCTCGACTACGTAGTGAACAACGGCGAGGTGGTGCTGCTCGACGTCAACAAGACGACGGGCGCGTCGGTGTACATGGACGACGAACGGCGGCGCCGCATGCGGCGTCACCAGGCGGAAGGGCTGTACTCCTACTTCTCTCCCGGCGCAGGTGCGGGTTCGATCGGCTCGGCGTAGGTCACGTACGGGATCGCGGCGGGGAGCAGGCGCGGGTAGCGCAGCTGCGTGCACCGGTAGCGGCCGACGTTGCGGCTGGTGAGAAGAACGGGGCGGAGAACGCCCTTCGCGTTGGGGCTGATCGCGACCTCTCCCACCTGCGTCCTCGAATCCCCGCCCGGAAACGGCCGGAAACCCAGCGTGCCCCCGGTCGCCCGCTGCGTCATGCGCACCCCGCGCACGACCCCCGCGAGCCGGCTCTCCGTCATCTCTCCAGCCTGGCGGTACTTCGCGATTCTCTCCGCCGCTTCCGCGTCGTCGCACGACCTTCCCAGGAAACGCCTGACGTTCTCGAGGTCGTCGGGCGACGGCGTGAACGCGGCGATGTCACTCGCGAGCCGGGCCCGGTCGATCTTGTAACCGGTCGCGTCGAACGTTTCGGACTCGACGAGCACGCTCACCCGGTCGCCGACGCCCGTCTGCGCGATGAGCTGCCGCAGCTCGGCGCAGTAGGCGGTCGTCCGCTCGAGCGGAATGTCGTTGGTCACGAGGCCGCACACGTTGTCGATGACGAGCTGGAATGTCGCCCCGGACGGGTAGAGCCCGGCCACGCGATTGCAGAAGGAGGCGGTCTGCGCGAGGACGCACAGCTCGGAGAATCCGACGCCGAACACCAGCCCCGACGCTTCAGGGCGGATGCTGGCGTGGTAGCCGGGGCCGATGTCGTAGTAGAAGCGCAGCGGCTCCCCGCGGCGAATGCTCGCCGCCAGGATGGCGACCGTGCCGTCCCGGTAGGGGGCGGTCCTCGTCCGGCTCAGGTAACAGAACTCGCGCGCCGTGAGGATCGTGAAGACTTCGCCGGCGAGCGCCTCGGGGTCGTTCGTAACGGCATGATCCGCGCCCGGGACCGCGCGGAGTTTCGACACGAGCTCCGCGATGTATTCGCCCGTGGCGTCGATCATCGCGGCGCTACGCGTCCAGCTTTCCGAGCAGGTCCTTCGCGCGCTTGAGGCGCTGGTCGCGCTCCTTCGCGAAGCGGCGGATCCCTTCCAGGATCCACTTCGGCGAAAGGTGCGCCTCTTCGACCACCTCGTCCACCGAGCCGCCCGTCCGCCAGCGGTTGTCCCAGTCCGACGACAGCCAGTACTCGCCGGACACACCCGGGTCGACCCAGTCCGTCATCAGGCGCCGCGCGCGGTTGGTGACCGCCATCGCGTCCAGGCGCTCGTGCGCGGGGTAGATCGCGTCGCGGTAGGCCGCGTCCTGGAGTGCAAAGAGCTGCGGGCTGATCGCCGCGATGATCTTCACGTTGAGGCCCGCTTCATCCAGCTTGGGGAGCACCTTCAGCATGTTGTTCGTGGTCGACGTGCCCTGCACAACCACGACGCCCATCTTGGGCGCGTCCTTCCGGTAGGGGCGAATCAGGTACGCCCCGCGCGCCGCCTCGAAGTGCGACGCCATGCCGATCTTTTCGCGATCGGGAATCTCGACCGCGGGGCGCGTGAGATGCAGCGCGATGATGGGCGCGTTGGTCTTGAGCGCCGCCGCGATCACCACCGGGACTTCGTTGTACTCCCACGGGTGCACGTCGATCACGTGGCCGTCGGGGAAGAGCTGGGTGACACCCGGGGCGAAGATGCCGAAGTGCGTGCGCGAGTCCTCGGCCGTCTCGGGTCCGCTGTGACCCGCCACCCAGATCACCTTGCCCACCTTGATCTGCGAGTCCTGCGCGAGCTGGCTGAAGAGCCGCATGGGGCCGTACTTGAGGTAGACGAACGATCCGTACGTCGAGCATGCGGCGTAGAAGCCGTTGAAGTCCTCGTACGGGGTCCTGGAGAAGTTCACCGACGCGATGCCGGTGGTGATGCCGGCGTTGGCGAACTCGGTGATGCCCTGCGGGAGCAGCGTCCCCTCGAGGTTCGTGTCGCGGTTGAACCAGCCGTAGCCCTTCGTCGTCGCGAAATCCTTGGCGAAGCCGGAAATATTGGTCGAGTCCGCGAGGTCGGCGCTCATCGCCATGAACAGCGGGCGCCCGTAGTTCTCGCGGCACCACGCGTTGACCCACGATCCCCACTTCGCCAGGGCGGCACGGTTGGGCTGCTTCTCGCCGGGCCGGGCCCACATCTCGGCGGGGTAGTTGCGAAAGTCGGTTAGCGCGGGGTCCTGCGACGGGTTCTTCGTCGCGTCGAAGCGGAACGTGGCGATATCCTCCGGCACCGCGTCCCCGATCTCCAGCAGGCGCTCGGTGACGTACTCGACCAGCGCCTCGTCGGCGCGAATCAGGTCCGCGACCACCTTGAGATTGGCGCGCGCCTGCTCCTTGAGGGCGGCGGGATCCCCGGGCGCGGGCTCGCCGAAGCCCTGGAACGTGACGCCGTATTTCTCCATGAACGGCTTCTTGGTCCCCCAGAACAGCTCGCTGTTCAGCGCGTGCGGGCTCCCGTGCGACTTGTTGTCGTACTTGAGGTACTCGCGGCCCTTGCGGGTGTGCATGAACATCATGCTCGGGCGGTTCTCCGGGTTGGCGCCGAAGGCCATCTCGAGCATCGCGCGCGTGACATCGTTCCAGTCGCTGCCGTTCTTCGCCTCGACCACGCGCCAGCCGCGCGAGCCGAACCAGTCGCGCGGGCTCCCGTACACGAACGACGAGAACGCGTTGTCGTCGATCCCGAAGTCGTTCCAGTCGATGACGTAGTGGAGGTTGGTGAGGCCGAGGCCGTAGGCCGAATTGAGCGACTCGTGCACGGCGCCGGGGGTGAGGCCGCCTTCGCCCTCGAACGCGAACATGCGCACGCCGTCGGCGCCCGCGCGCTTCAGCGCGAAGGCCTGGCCGACCGCGGGCGGCGAGCCGTGGCCGGACGGGCCGGTATTGGCCTTCAGAAAGAGGGTCTTGCCCTCCATTTCCGCGTGGCCGGGGAGGCCCTGGTTGCGGCGGAGCATCAGCAGGTCCTCCCACCACACCATGCGATCCTCGGGGATGAAGTAGCGCCTGTCCTTCGTGCGCTCGTACTTGAGGCGGAACGGCTCGGCGAGGACGGGAAGTGTTCCGTAGATCAACGGCACCGCGTGGCCGCCCACCAGCGCGAAACGGTCGCCGAAGCGCTTCTCGGGGTGACGGATGTCCCAGCGCATCGTGCCGGAGAGCAGCAGGGTGAGCATCGCGTGCACCTTGGAGCGCGAGCCGCCGGGGTGGCCGCTCTGCCGGTAGTTCAGCATCAGGTCGATGTACTGGTCGACGCAGTCCTTCAGCTTCTCCCAGTGCGCGAACTGCTCGGACTGCTGCTGGAATGCGTGTTCGATGTCGTGAATGGAACCGGGCGTCTGTGCGCCCTTGTGACGTTGATCGACTGCCATGGGTGAATCCTTCTTGGGATGGGACGTGTGCCGCGGCCTGCGAGGGCAAGAGTAGCGCGCCGGGCGTCCCACTGTCAAACGCGCCGCGGGGCCGCCGACGGGCCGGAAACCGCGGTTGGGAGGGCCTACGCGACCGAGCGCGGTCCGTCCCGGTGCAGCATGCGGTACAGGGCGGGGAGCACGATCAGCGTCAGCAAGGTCGACGACACGACGCCGCCGACCACGACCGTGGCGAGCGGGCGTTGCACTTCGGCGCCGCTGCCCGTGGCGATGGCCATGGGAATGAACCCCAGCGACGCGACCAGGGCCGTCATCAACACCGGGCGCAGTCGCGTCAAGGCGCCGGTCGTGATCGCGGATTCGAGGGGAAGACCCCGCCGGCGCAGCGATTCGATGAAGGTGACCATGACGAGGCCGTTGAGCACGGCGATCCCCGACAGGGCGATGAACCCCACGCCGGCCGAGATGGAGAAGGGGATGCCGCGCAGCGCCAGCGCCACGATTCCGCCCGTGAGCGCCAGCGGAACGCCGGAGAACACCACGAGCGACAGTCGCATGGAATTGAACGTCGCGAACAGGAACCCGAAGATGAGCGCCAGCGACACCGGCACCACCACCGCGAGCCGTTTGCGGGCGGCGATCAGATTCTCGAACTGGCCGCCCCAGGTGAGCCAGTATCCCGGCGGAAGCTCGACGGCCGCGACGCGCTCCTGCACCTCGGCGACGAAACCTCCCAGGTCGCGATCGCGCGCGTTGGCCTGGACGACGATGAGGCGCTTGCCGTCCTCACGGCTGATCTGGTTGGGACCTTCGGCGATGCGAACGGCGGCGACCGCGCTGAGCGGGAGATAGCGCGCCTCCAGGTGGGGCGCGCCGCCGAAGGTCGCGGCGCGCGGCGCGCCCGGCGCATCGTTGCGCGGGAGCGGGATCGGAAGGAACTCGATGGCGTGGAGATCGAGACGCGCTTCCTCCGGAAGCCGGACCACGAGGTCGAAGCGGCGATCCCCCTCCCACACGAAGCCCGCCGACTTTCCGCCGATCGCGATCTCGATCACGTCCTGCACGTCGGTGATATTGAGGCCGTAGCGCGCGATCGCCCCGCGGTCGATCTCCACCGTGAGCAGCGGCAGTCCGGTCACCTGTTCGGTGCGGACATCGGACGCGCCGGGAACGTCGCGCAGAATCTCTTCGACGCGGGCGGCGTGCTCCAGCAGCACATCGAGGTCGTCGCCGAACAGCTTGACCGCGAGATCGCTGCGCACCCCCGCGATCAGCTCGTTGAAGCGCATCTCGATGGGCTGCGTGAACTCGTAGTTGTTCCCCGGCACGGCGCCGACGACGGCTTCGATCTCGTCCAGCAGCTGGTCCTTCGGCTTGCGCGGGTCCGGCCACTCCTCCCGGGGCTTCATGATGAGGAAGACATCGGCCAGAGACGGCGGCATCGGGTCGGTCGCGATCTCGGCGGTGCCGATCTTGCCGAAGACGCGCTCCACTTCCGGGATCGTCTCGATCTTCTCCTCCAGGTCGTGCTGCATCGCGACCGACTGCGAGAGACTGGTGGAAGG
>DASTOO010000250.1:0-5101 GCA_035762505.1 Candidatus Krumholzibacteriia bacterium | reverse complement strand
GAAAGCCCATGGTGACCATCATCAGCAGCGATGCGTCGACGTGGTCGGACGAGATCGCCTGGGTGTAGCACTGCCGGGCTTCGTTCCAGCAGCGCGTTTCGATCTCCGCCGCGGCACTGTCCGCCAGGCTGCGGGACTTCGTCGCGAGGTCGTCCAGCCCCAGCGCCTCTGCCACCCGCAGGGCGCTCCGCGATCCCGCCCAGTGCATGAGGAGGGAGAAGGTATGCACCTGCTGCGTCGATCGAAATTCCCAGATCCCCGCGTCCGGGCGGGTGAGATTCACCGCGATGTGCTCCACGAGGCGGGCGAGCAGGCGCACGGGCCGGTGCCCATCGTCGATCGTGAAGCGCTGGTCGAGGAACAGCGGCTCCATCGCCAGGATCATCTCGCCATAGACGTCGTGCTGGACGTGCCCGGCGGCCGCGTTCCCCACCCGCACCGGCCCGTCGCCGCGGTAGCCGCGCAGGTGGTCGAGGACGTGCTCTTCGATGTTGGCGGAACCGCTGATCGTGTACAGCGGCTGCAAACGCTCCGGCGACGCCTCCATGATGTTGCGCAGGAAGTCGATGAACCGTTCCATCTCCTCGAACTGGCCGAGGTGGCGGAACGCCGACAGCGTGAAGTACGCGTCCCGGAGCCAGCTGTAGCGGTAGTCCCACGTCCGGCCCGAACCCGGCGCCTCCGGAATGCTGGTGGTCGTCGCCGCGATGATCGCGCCGGTGTCTTCAAACTGGTGGAGCTTGAGCGTAAGCGCCGAGCGGATGACGTCCTCCTGATGCCGGTCGGGCATGGAGCAGTGTTTGATCCACGACTGCCAGTACTTGCGCGTCTCCACCAGGAACACCTCGCACGTATCGGCCAACGGCGCCTCCAGCGGCGCTCCCCATGTGAGCACGAAGTACTGTGTCTCGCGCAGGACGAAGGCCCGCTCCTCATGCACGTACGTGCGCGGGGAATTCGTGGTCAGTCGCAGCCGGTTCGGGAATCCGTCGTACTGGAGATGGTTGCTGCCCCAGTGCACGAGCGGGCGCGTGCGGCCGTAGTCGTACGTGGGTCGACAGGCCACGCGGATCGTCGGTTCACCGCGCAGCGGGCGCACGATACGCACCAGCATGGTTGGATTGAACATGCGGCCATAGTTCACGAAGCGCGGCGCGAAGTCGATGACCTCAAAGTCTCCGCGCGCGGTCTCGAAGCGCGTCACGAGAATGTTCGTGTTCTTGACATAGGCGCGCGTGATCCGTGCCGTGTCGGGACTCGTGATCTCGAAGCGGCCGCCGTCCGGATCCAGCAGATCCCCGAAGACGAAGCTGGCGTCGAAGCGCGGCCAGCACAGCCACACCACGGCGCCCCCTTCGTCGATGAGGGCGCTGTACTGGCAGTTCCCGATGATGGCGTGGTTCATGACGCGATTATCCCAATTGTGGGGAGGACGTGATGGGAAAGCAAGTCCTGGTCTCCAACCGTCTGCCGATTCTTCCCGTCCGCACGAAGGACGGCTGGGGCTTCACGGCCGCCGCGGGGGGGTTGATCGCAGCGCTCTCGGGCGTGCGCGACGAGGTGGAGTTCGACTGGATGGGGTGGGCCGGACTGGATGTGGCCCCATCCGAGCACGACGATCTCACACGCGTCTTTCGCGAAAGGCACCGATGCCACCCCGTGTTTCTGGAGCAGGACCAGATCGACCGCTTCTACAACGGCTTCTGTAATTCGGTGCTGTGGCCGCTGTTTCATTACTCGCCGGGGCGCGTGGATTTCTCGCTCCCGCATTGGAACGAGTACCGTCGCGTCAATGAGATGTTCGCAGATGTCGTCCTGTCGGTATGTTCGGAGGACGACACGGTCTGGGTGCACGACTTTCATCTATTCCTGCTGCCGCAGCTTCTCCGCGCGGCACGGCCCGGCCTGCGCATCGGGTTCTTTCTCCACATTCCGTTCCCCTCCTCGGAGATCTATCGTCTCCTTCCGGTGCGCCGGGAGCTCCTGACGGGAATCCTGGGGAGCGACCTGATCGGTTTTCAGACGCCCGATTATGGACGCCACTTCGCGGCGTCGTGCCTGCGCGTACTCGGGCTCGCGTGCGGCGTCACCGAGATCTCATACGACGGCCGCCAGATCTCGTACGGCAGCTATCCCATCGGCATCAACCCGGAGCTGTTTCGCCGCACACTTCGCAGCGCGGCCGTGGCCGGACACCGGGAGCGGCTTGCCCAGTCGTACGCGGGCCGCAAGGTGATTGTGGGCGTGGATCGCATCGACTACACCAAGGGGCTGGTGCTCAAGTTCGAGGCCTACGAGAACTACCTGGAGAAACACCCCGAAGCGCGCGGCCGGGACGTCCTGCTGCAGGTGGCGGTGCCGTCGCGCACGCTGGTTCCGGAGTACCGGCGCCTCAAGGCCGAAGTCGATCGCATCGTGGGGCGAATCAACGGGCGCTTCGGCACCTCCGACTACGCGCCCATTCAGTACCTCGCGCATTCCACCTCGTTCGAAGAACTGTGCGCGCTGTACGAACGTGCGGACGTCTGTCTCGTCACGTCGGTCCGTGACGGGATGAACCTCGTGGCACTTGAGTACACCGCCTGCCAGCGCGAGCGCCACGGCGTGCTCGTTCTGAGCGAGTTCTGCGGCGCGTCCAGTTCGCTGGGCAGTGCCATCGCCGTCAATCCGTGGGACCGCACCGGCGTGGCGGACGCCATCCACCAGGCACTCACCATGCCTCCCGACGAAAGGAGGCGCCGCGCCGCAGCCAACCACGAGTACGTCACTGCGTTCAACTCGACGGCGTGGGTGCGCCGTTTTCTGCGCGATCTGCGCGCGGGTCGCGCGGCGGAATCGGACGTCGCCCCGGACCTGCGCGACCGGTACTTCGAGCTGCGCAACGCGTACCGCGCCGCGTCGGAGCGGCTGTTTCTGCTCGACTATGACGGGACGGTGGTGTCCTTCACCGAGGATCCCGCCCGCGCAGAGCCGCCGGCGAAGCTTTTCGCCGCGATCGGCACCCTGGCGGCGCATGCAGCCAACGCGGTCTGCTTCATCAGTGGTCGCGAGCCGTCGGAACTGGATCGGTGGTTCGGCGATCTTCCCGTGGCGCTGGCGGCGGAGCACGGGATGTTCTTCCGTGACATCGCGAGTCGCGAGTGGGTGCAGCGTGAGGATCCGCCGCTCGACTGGATGGCCACGGTGCGGGGGATTCTCGAAGACTACCATGCCCGCACGCCCGGCTCGCGCGTCGAGCAGAAGCGCACCTGCATCGTGTGGCACTACCGCGGCACGGAGGAGGGCTTCGGAGAGAGACAGTCGCTCGAGCTGGCCACGCACCTGGAGGAGACGCTGGCGAACGTCCCGGTCACGGTGCTGCAGGGGGACAAGGTCATCGAGGTGCGCCCGCAGTCGATCAACAAGGGGAAGCTGGTCGCCGACGTGCTTGCACGTCGGGGGTCGGAGCCTCCGTTCGTGCTCTGCGTCGGGGACGACCGGACGGACGAGGACATGTTCACCGCGCTGTCCGGGTCGGCCTGGACCTGCCGGGTCGGCAAGCGGGTGACGCACGCCCGCTTCTACCTCCCGGCGCCGGCGCTGGTCCTCGACGTGCTGGCGGATCTGGCCTCGCTGCGCGAGTGAAGGCCGCGGGCGCTGGCGGGTTGACGCGCCCGCCCGCGGGCGTTACCCTGCGGACGGGAAGCCATGACCGATCTCCGCCGCGACATCAGCCTGTTCGTCTCCGTGGCCCGCATCGAGGCGTCGCTCCATACCGACCGGCTGGAACTCCAGCGCATCCCCACCGAAATCGAGACCATCGACCGCGCCATCGCGGGCTTCGAGGCGCGCGAGACGAAGGCGCGCGCGCGGCTCGAACAGTTGACGAAGTCGCGGCGCGACACCGAGCGCCGCCTGCGCGAGCACGAAGACCACCTGAAGAAGTGCCGCACCCAGCAGTCGCTCGTGAAGACCAACGAAGAGTACACGGCGATGATCAAGGAGATCGCCAACCTCGAAAAGGCGATCGGCGAAGAAGAGGAGAAGATCCTGGTTCTCATGGACGAGATCGAAGCCGTGCAGAAGGAGACCGCCACGGCGACCGAAGCGCTCGACGTCGAACGGGCGAAACGCCTCGCGGAGCGCAAGACCCTCGAAGACCGCTCCGCCGTGCTCGCCGCCGAGGTGGACCGGCTCACGCGCGAAAAGCCGAAGATCCTCGCCGAGATCGACCCCGCGCTCCTCAAGCGCTACGAACGCGTCGCGGTCCGTTTCGGCGATCGCGCGGTGACGCGCGTCGAGCACGAGCACTGCGGCGCCTGCCGCCAGCAGCTGCCGCCCCAGGTGGCGGTGGAAGTCCGCAAGAACGACCAGTTCCTCACCTGCCAGGCCTGCGGGCGCATCCTCGTCCATTATGCGGATTGACGCGCCCCTCGCCACCCGGCTCGGGACCCTCCTCCAGAAGCTCCTCGACGGGAAGACGCTCGCGGTCGCCGCCGCCGAAGCCGGTTTCGGCGCGGCCGAACTCGTCGGCATCACCCGGACCTTCAAGAGGGAGCTCGCCGAAATCGCGAAACGCGGCATGCCGCGCAAACCGGGCACCCTCGCGCTCGTCGCGTTCGCGGACGGAGGCTCGCGCGGAAACCCCGGGAAGGCGGCCTGCGCCGCCGTGATCACCGACGCCGCGGGCGCCGAGCTTCTGCGCCGCGCGCGCACCATCGGCAAGGCCACCAACAACGTGGCGGAGTACGAAGCCGTGCGCCTCGCACTGGAACTGTGCGCGGAACTCGGCGCCAGCGACGTGACCCTCAAGCTCGACAGCGAGCTCGTGGTTCGTCAACTGGAAGGGCGCTACAAGGTGAAGCACCCCGACCTCATGAAGCGCCATGACGACGTGCGCATGCTCATTTCCGGGTTTCGCGAATTCCGGGTCGAGCACATCCGCCGCGAAGAGAACGTGCTCGCCGACAAGCTCGTCAACGCGGCGCTCGACGGCAAGGACCTGGAGCAGGCGTGAAAGCGCGGGAATTATGAGCAAGATATTCGCAAACATCGGACTCAGCCTCGACGGTTACATGGCGCCGGAAGGGATGACCCTGGAGAATTGGGATAAGCCTGAGTA
>DASTOO010000249.1:0-11337 GCA_035762505.1 Candidatus Krumholzibacteriia bacterium | reverse complement strand
TCCCACGTGAAGCCCTCGCCCATCGGCACCATCTCGATCCCGAGCTTCTCGGCCGAGTGCAGCTCGCCGTAGTCCCACGAGCCCTTGATGAACTGGATGATCTTGACGCGGAAACCCACCCCGACCGCGCGCATCGCTGTGCCCAGCGCCGCGGTGGTCTTGCCCTTCCCGTTCCCGGTATGGACGATGACGAGACCCACCCGGCGTCCCTTGGGGTTCTTCTTCTTGCTGCCGGAGTCGGAAGGGGTCATGGCGGGTCCCGGAAAGCACCGTGGATTCGGGTTGTAACGGCGGCGCGCGGGGCCTAAAATAGCATGTGACCAACCCCGGCGGCAAGCTCCGCCGGCCGCAACTCTCCCGACGGGAGAGACATGGCTCATGCGCACCATCTATCTGGATAACAACGCCACCACGCCGGTGCTTCCCGCGGTGTTCGAGGCCATGCGGCCTTTCCTCACCGAGCACTTCGGCAACCCGTCGAGTCCGCACCACATGGGCGACAAACCCGCGTCGGCGATCCGCGACGCGCGCGTGAAGGTGGCGTCGCTGCTCGGCTGCGCGGACACCGAGATCGTCTTCACGAGCTGCGGCACCGAGTCCAACAACATCGCCATCCGCGGCACGCTGGAGATGAACCGCGAACGACGGCACATCATCACGACCGCCGTCGAACACTCCGCGGTGCTCAATCCGGTGAAGCGCTACGCCTCACTCGGCTGCGACGTGACCGTCCTCGCGGTGGACCGCGCCGGCAGGCTTAGTCTCGACGCGCTGCGCGACGCGCTGCGCGACGACACCGCGCTCGTCTCGGTCATGTTCGCCAACAACGAGACCGGCGTCATCTTCCCAATCGACCGCATCGCGGAGATCGCGCACGCGCGCGGCGTCCCGGTGCACGTGGACGCGGTGCAGGGGGCGGGCAAGGTTCCGATGGACGTCAAGACGCTCGGCGCGGACTTCGTGGCGCTGTCCGGGCACAAGCTCCACGGCCCGAAGGGCGTGGGCGCCCTGTACATCCGCAAGGGCACGAAGTGGGCGCCGGTGTTCCTCGGCGGAAGTCAGGAGCGCGGACGGCGTCCCGGCACGGAGAACGCGGCGGGCATCGTGGCGCTGGGCGCGGCGTGCGAGCACGGCGCGCAGACCCTGGTCCGTTACCACAGCGACGTGCGCGCCCTCCGCGACCGGCTCGAGAAGGAGCTCCTCGCGCGCGTCACCGACTCGTTCGTCAACGGTGTTGCCTCCGAGCGGCTTCCCCACACGTCGAACATCGGCTTCCTGGGGATCGACGGAAACGCCATGCTCGTCCTCCTGGACGAGGTCGGGATCTGCGTCTCCGCCGGTTCGGCGTGCAAGTCCGGCGCGGGGCTGCCGTCGCACGTCCTCGGCGCCATGGGCCTCTCGCCCGAGGAAGCGGCGTCGTGTCTGCGCTTCTCCCTGAGTTCGCTCACGACCCCGGCGGACATCGACGCGTGCCTCGAGCACGTTCCCGCCATCGTCGAGCGCATGCGCCGCAATTTCATTTCCGCTTAATTTCCCGTTCATATTGCCCGTCTAGACTTCCCCTCGTAACGAATCCGGATGCGGGTTCTCATCGCATTTGGACATGAGACCTGGGATCCGGATCTCGAGGGAGCCCAGATGAGACCGAACCATCGATCCCTCCCCTCGAATCCGGATCCAATTCCTGAAGCCTGCGCCGAGTGGATAGGTCGGGGGGCTAAGAACGCCGGTGAGCCGGCGGTACGACGGCAACGCGGCCGCGTCGAATTCGATTCCGAAGAGGCTCGAGCAATGTGACCATTCGCACGGCGGGCCCCGGGCGAATCGTTCGGTACCGCGAGGCGACACCCACCCCGGAGAGATCGGCAGCGCAGTACGGCTCCCGGCCTGTTCGCCCCGGCGTCGGCGGGGTTTCGAAGATAAGGAGTCCCTTCCGCGGATACTCTCCCCGTCCGCGCGGTTGCCCACCCTCCTCCCGGAAGCATCAACCAGGGCCCTCCCCACGGGGAGGGCCCTTCTTTTTTCGGGCAGTCCCGGTGGTTACGGGGTCGTGACGGCGACGAGCACGCGCCCGGCGAGCGTCTCGAGCGGCTGGGTGGCGTCGAGGACCAGGCGGGCGTGGGCCCGGGTGGGATGGACGTGGCGGTCGTACATGGGGCGCACGGTCCGTTCGTACTGCATGCGCACGGCGTCGCGTGAACGCCCGCGCTCGCGCGCGTCGCGCTCCACGCGCCGCGCGAGACACCGCTCATGGTCGAGCGACAGGTACAGCGGCGTCGTCACCACCGCGCGCACCTCGGGCCAGTACAGCGCGAACAACCCCTCGACGATCACGAAGGGCGCGGGGTACACCGTGCGCGTGACCGCCAGGCGCGCGTGGTTGGCGTAGTCGTAAACCGGCTGCTGAACGATCTCCCCGGCGCTGAGCGTGCGCACCTGCGCGACCAGCAGCGCGTGGTCGAGGGCCCCGGGCACGTCGACGTTGATCGCGTCATCCGGGACGCCGCGCTGGTCGCGATAGTAGGCGTCGAGCGCCACGACCACTCCGCCGCCCGGCAGCCGGGCGGCCAGGAGCAGCGCGAGCGAGGTCTTTCCGGACCCGGACGGACCGGCGATACCGATGACGTGGGGCGTCTGCGACGGGCGCATGGCGGGATCGTAGCACAGTGTGTTAGCATGCCCGTATGACGACACGACGCTTCGCGGGGGCCGCGCGCATGGGGTCCCGGGGGGTCATGGGGCGGATTGCGGATACCAGCCGCAACGTCCGCGCGACCCTGTTCGGCATCGCGATCGTCGTGGGCGTGCTGGTTGCACTGCTCGTCACGCGCAGCCAGCGCGTGGCGGAATGGGCCCCGCTCGATGTGGTCTCTTCGCGCGAGCCCCTGCAGGAGCTCCCCATACGGATCGCGGCCGAGGGGGACGTGGTCCGGCCGGCCCACACCCATGACGCGGTGCTCGACCTGAGCCGCATCCCCAATCTGGTGGTGGGCGTCGATCTCGACCCCATCTCCCGGGAGCCGGAGCGCCACGACCTGGTCCTTCGCGACGAGGATGGCGTGGAACTCTTCCGCGACGAGATCGCGGCGCATTACTTCGACGACGGCCGGTTCATGCTGCGGCTCTTCGCACGGCGGCTCCCGGCCGGGGATTACTGGCTCGAGATCGAGGCGACGGGCGCCGGCCAGGACGCCCGCGTGATCGCCGCCTCGTGGTTCGAAGTGCTTCGCTAGCTCACATTCCGCCCGCGTGGCGGCACATTCCATTCGACGGGAGCTCTGCAGGATCGCATGAAGACACTATCCGTTGGACACAGTCCGGACGCCGACGACGCGTTCATGTTCTATGGCCTCGCATCGGGCCGAGTGAAGGTGGACGGCTACGCCGTCGACCACGTGCTCGAGGACATCGAGAGCCTCAACCGGCGCGCACGGGGTGCGGAGCTGGACGTCACCGCGATCTCCGCGGCGGCCTACCCGTCCGTCGCGTCGCTGTACCGGATCATGTCGTGCGGGGCGTCGGTCGGGCGCCGCTACGGGCCCATCGTGCTCGCCCGCGAACCGCTGTCGCTGGCGCAGCTCGCCGGCCGCCGTGTCGCGGTGCCGGGTGAGCACACCACGGCGTACCTCCTCTTCCGGCTCTACATGACGGCTGCGTTCGAGCCCGTGCTCATGGACTTCGAGGCCATCATGGACGCGGTTTCCTCGGGCGGCGCGGACGCGGGCGTCGTGATCCACGAAGGGCAGCTCACCTGGCCGGAGAGCGGCCTGCACAAGCTCGCCGATCTCGGAGATCTGTGGATGAACGACACCGGCCTGCCGATTCCGCTGGGCCTCGACGTCATCCGGCGCGGGCTGGGCGACGCCGTGATGAACGCGGTGGCGCGGGGGCTCAAGGACAGCATCGTCCTCGCGCGCACCCACGAGGAGGACGCGGTGGACTACGCGATGCAGTTCGGCCGCGGCGTCGACCGTGAGACCTGCCGGCAGTTCGTGCGCATGTACGTCAACGAGGACACGGTCGACATGGGTGATGACGGCCGGCGTGCGCTGGAGACGCTCTACGCCCGGGCGGTCGGCCGCGGAATCCTCGACCAGGCCCCGAATCTCGACATCCTCTGGGTGTAGCACCCCCTGCCCAGGGGGCCGGCCGGCCCCATAACTGGTTTCCATGCAATGGATTGTACTCAGAAGGAGATCGCCCCTTGACAAAACGATATCATATCGATATAGTCTTGTTATCTTTTCCGTGAAGGAGGAAGAATCCATGGTTACGCGGGAAAAAGAGGTAAAGCCCCTGAGCGGCTGGTTGATGCTTCCGGTCCTGTTGGCCGGTGGAATCGCGCTCGGGTTCTGGTTCAGGGAGATCGTCACCGCCGGCGCCACGCCGTCATACATCGTCACCTGGTCGATCGCGGTGTGCGTGTGGAGCGTCCTCCTGGGCGGGTTCTTCACGCTGCAGCCCAACATGGCGGCCGTGCTGGTGCTGTTCGGCAAGTACAGCGGGTCGGTGAAGACCGACGGATTCCACTGGGCGAATCCCCTCTTCAAGAAGGAGAAGGTGTCGCTGCGCCTGCGCAACCTCAATGCGGAGAAGATCAAGGTGAACGACGCGCGCGGAAACCCCATCGACATCGCGTCGGTGATCGTCTGGCGCGTCATCGACACGGCGCAGGCCGTGTTCGACGTGGATGAGTTCACGCACTACGTGACCGTACAGAGCGAATCCGCCGTCCGCCACCTGGCGAGCGAGTATCCGTACGACACGACCGAGGACGGCCAGCTCTCGCTGCGCGGCAGCATGGACGAGGTCTCCGAGTCGCTGACGAAGCAGCTCCAGGAGCGCGTCGGCAAGGCGGGCGTGCGGGTCGACGAGGCGCGCCTCAGCCACCTCGCGTACGCGCCCGAAATCGCCTCGGCCATGCTGCAACGCCAGCAGGCCGAGGCCATCGTGGCCGCGCGCACGCGCATCGTCGACGGCGCGGTCGGCATGGTGGAGATGGCGCTCGAGCGCCTCGACCAGCACGGGACGGTCAAGCTCGACGAGGAGAAGCGCGCCGCCATGGTGAGCAACCTGCTCGTCGTCCTGTGCGGCGACCGCTCCGCGCAGCCGGTGGTCAACGCGGGAACGCTGTACCAGTAGGAAGTGAGTGCCAATGTCCGGAAGGAAATCCTATCTCGTCAGACTTCCGGAGGAGTTGCTCGATGAACTCAACCGCTGGGCGAAGGACGAGCTTCGCAGCCTGAACGGCCAGATCGAGTACCTTCTGCGCGACGCGGTCCGCAACCGGCGCGGAAAGTCGATCGCACCGGAACCGCCGGATGACGACTCACAGCCGGCGTAGAGGCCAAGGGCGGAGGTCGAAAGACTCTCCGCCCTTTTTTTTCACCGATCACCTGCATGGCGGGCACGAGGCGGATCGGAGCGGGTGCTCGCGGAGGCCGAGCGGCCATGGTGCCGAGCCCCGTGCCCGCGAGACCGCCTCGTGCCCGCCACCAGGCTGGAACGGCTATTTAAGAAGAACCATCTTGCGGCTGAACGTCGCGTCGGCGGTCTGCAGCCGGTAGAAGTACACCCCGCTCGCCAGCGCGTTGCCGCGTCCGTCGCGGCCGTCCCATACCTCCGAGTGCGATCCCCGGTCACGATCCTCGTTCACCAGTTCCCGCACCAGCGCGCCCGACACGTCGTAGATCGACAGCTGGACGCGGCCCCGTTCCTTCAGCGAGAACCCGATCGCCGTCTGCGGATTGAACGGGTTCGGATAGTTCTGCGACAGCGACGTCCGGTACGCGCGCGGCGCGTCCGTCGCCGGATTCACCACGTTGCCGAGCCACGTGATCACGTCGTGCAGGTGTTCCGCGCGGTCACTCACGCCATTCGCCTCATCATCGGCGATATATACAAACGAGAACCCCGACAGCAGGACGCCCACGGTCGCACCGTTTCCATTGACGCGCGTGTTGGAGAGCACGCCGCCGTTGGTGCCGGCCGGCGCGCCGTAGGCGATCTCCATGACACTCGTCCCCGACGGCTCCAGCACGTCGAAGTCGTTGAGCAGCGGACACCCGCCCTGAACGATGAACGTCGCGTCGGACGTGAAGACGCCCCCCGTCGACGTCCCCACCGGCGAGATCCCGAACGCGGGCCGGTGGTTGTTCGCCGTCAGGATGAACGGCAGGTTGGTCGTCTTGAACGTCGCCGCCGACGCGCCGGTGTGCGCGACCAGGTGCTCCGCGAGGTCGTCGCCGCAGAGATACACGCCGCCGTCCTCCGTGAGTCCGTTCAGGAAGGCATTCAGCAGGCCGTAGTCGTCCGTCTTCTCCGGAGGGCGGCTCCCGTCGCCCAGCGAGACCGACAGGTCGCCGCTGTCCCACAGGATCTTGCGGTACACCCCGATGAGCTGGCTGGAGACGCTCACGACGCGGCTGTCGAGGCGGTTGTACACTGGGGACGACGGGCCGCGGACGTCGTAGCGATCCACCCTCTCGAGGATCCCCAGGGCTGCGAACGCGAGGTCGAAAGCCGGTTGCGCGCCGCGGCCGTCCATCCCATCCACGTACAGAATGTCACCGCCGCGGTTATAACCGCCCGCGGGCAGACAGGTGAACTCGCCCGGATTCGCCGCCGCCTCCTCGCGGTCGCCGGTGACGAGCTTCAGGTCCGTTCCGAAAGCGAACGTCTCGATGCCATTCGTGTTCTTCGCCGCGTAGAAGAAGCACACCGTGTCGCCGGGCGTGAAGAGGTTGTCGTTGAGGTCGATGCAATAGACGTTGGACAACGCACCCATGCTCGCGTAAGCGCTGTCGAGGCGCACGCACGTCCATTCCGCGCCACCCGCGTCGCTCCAAATGCTTACGACCGGCCAGCGAGTCGGATCGTCGGTGAGCGCGGCGCCCGATTTCGTGGCCTGGCCCTGCGGCCACAGCGACACGTAGCAGTAGACGGCCGCGCCGCCAAAGGTCGGATCCGTGCCCAGCCCGTCGACCGGATCCGCCACCTGCACGCTCGACGAATCACCGGGAAGAATACCGTTCGAGGCCGAGAAGAGAATATCCCACGCCATGTCCGCGCGCACCGTCCCGGTGAGCGTGCCGTCGGCCGCGAAATTATCCTGGAACTGGGACTGGTCTGCGATGGACCATAGCGGCCCCTGCGTCTCCACCCGATACACGCGCACGTTGTCGAAGAGAGGGGCGTGCGAGTGACAGGCCCCGCTCCCGACCTGGCCGCACCAGATCCAGCAGTAATCGGCCGCCCACAGGCCGACCTGCATGCCGGTCCCGCTGGCCAGGTTCAGCAGATCACCGACGGGCTGGATCGAGTGGAACCAGTCCTTCTGTCCGCCGTAATTGACCGAGCTCCGGCGCCTCCAGTTGGTCAGCGGGCAGCCGCTCGCGCCGATCGTGCGCACCTCCCAGTTGTAGAAAACCAGATTGTCGAGCGGCATGTCGCGGTAGACGTCGAACTCGAGGTTGATCCCCGTGCCGCTCCCGATGAGCGGGATCACGGGCGATATGATGGCGTTCCGGAGATTGTCCTGGAACTCGGTGCCGGTTCCGTAAGGAAGCGCCGTCTGCTCCGGATGCCCGCCGCACGAATAGTCCACCGTCGACCCTTCGAAAAAAGCCCACAGGCACGAGATATCGCGCACACATGGATCCTCCTGCAGGACGGTTCCGCCCAGCTCGAGGCTGGCGGTGACGCCGTACCCCGGCGGCGTGCACGACTCCCAGTCGTTCGCAACCGTGGCACCCACGACCTCGTCTTCGAAGTCTTCCAGCGGAAGCCCCTCCAGCGCGAGACTGTCGATGTGCAAGGCGCCGTTCGTGTTCCAGAGACCGTCCTCGTCCGACCACGCCCCGTCGGAAACGAAGTGGAAGCGGAACTTCACCGGCCCCGTCGTTCCGATGTCGAACGCGTTGCTGACGGTGATGGGCTCGTAATAGTTGGTGCCCAGGAGCACCGTCCAGCCGGTCTCACCCGTGCAGTCGAGTGTGTACTCCACAAACGTGAAATCGTACCCCGGCTCCGACTCCGCGCGGATGATGAGATCGAGATTCAGCAGGCCGTCGCCGGAAACGGGAATGCAGGTCTTCGTGCAGAAGCCCTGGTCCCAGCTGTTCCCGTAACCGGGGAGCGTCGCATACCGGCACAGGGGTCCGGTGGCCTGCGGGCGCGCGCCGCACCAGAGCGACTTCGTGCCTTCGAGGGGAAAGAAATCAGCGGGGTTGAGGCCGGCGTAGTCGTCGACGTGGAAGAAGTCGCCAAGCTGCGCGGTCACATCCAGCGACGTCCAGCCCTCTGCGTTGCAGCTCCCTCCAAGGTCGAAGGTCGCCGTGTAGAGCATCGTGGTGGTCGTCGGAGCGACCGTGAAGCGCAGGTTGGAGTCCAGAGCGCGCCCGGCGGGGCGCCGGACTTCTTCCACGGGGTCAGCCTCCGTCACGAGCGGTGGTCTTGCAAATGATATATCGGTTACAGGCGCGGCGATTAGAAACAGAAGTGCCGCCGGGAGTCCGGTTGCCCTCGACATGGCTGCGTACCTCCGCAGGAGAGGTCTTACCGCGGTCGGCAGGATTGAGCGGAACGGAGAAAGTATACGCCTGTGCGCCTTCGATGTAAACCCGCCGGAAGATGCCGTATCAACGCGAGGCGCGGGCCGCGTCCATGGCGGCGCGGATGCGGCGCGAAGCCGCCTCCACGTGGTCCAGCGTGAAGCCGCGGGGGAACACATCCGCGCCCACGCCCACGGCGACCGCGCCGGCCGCGATGTACTCCGCGATCGCCTCCGCGGTGATGCCATTGGTGGGCACGAGGGGAATATCCGGCAGCGGTCCGCGAACGGCGCGAATATACGCGGCACCGCCCAGCAGCGCGGCGGGAAATACCTTCACGAGGCGCGCACCGTGGCGGTGCGCGGCGAGGATCTCGGTGGGCGTGGACGTCCCCGGCACCGCGAGCAGACCGAGGCGGTGCGCCTCGTCCACCACCTCCGGGTCAAAGACCGGCGAAAGCGCAAAGCGCCCGCCCGCGTCCGCGACGCGGCGAATGTCCTCGGGCCTGAGCACGGTGCCGGCACCCGCGACAGCACCGTGTTCCTTTGCCAACGTCTCGATGGCCTCCAGCGCGCCGGGTGTCGTGAGCGTGATCTCGAGCAGCGAAAGCCCGCCGCGCACGGCGGCGCGGCACGCCTCGACGAGCGGCGCCTCCCGTCCCAGCCGGACACAGAGAAACACACCGTCCGCGAGGACGTCGCGGACGGTGTGTTCGATGGCATCGGCGATGGAACGCGGGAGCGTCATCGTCCTCGGGTGATCAACCGCCGGCCTTGTCTTCGGCGACCTTCTTGAGCTTGTCGTTCGCGTAGATGGCGACCTCGACGCGGCGGTTCTGCGCGCGCCCGTCGGCGCTCTCGTTGCTCGCGATGGGCTGGTCTTCGCCGTAGCCCATGACGGTGAAGCGGGTTTCCATCACCTGCTGCGCGGCGAGGTACGTGCTCACCGAGTTCGCACGGCGGATCGAGAGTTCGCGGTTGTGCTCGTCGGTGCCCGTGGCGTCGGTGTGCCCCTCGAGCAGGATGTTGGTGTCCGGATACTTGTTCAGGATCACAGCCAGCTCGGTCAGGTTTGTCCGGCTCGCGGGCTTGAGATCCGACTTGTCGACGTCGAAGAGCAACCCCGAATCGAACGTGATCTTGATGCCCTCGCCGATGCGCTCGATCTTCGCGCCCTCGAGGTCCCGCTCCATTTCGGCGGCCTGCTTGTCCATGTAGTTCCCGATGTACGCGCCCGCGGCGCCGCCCACGGCCGCGCCGATGATGGCGCCCACGGCCGTGTTGCCGGACTGATGTCCGATGACGCCACCGATCGCGGCACCCGCGGCCGCGCCGCCGACGGCGCCCTTCTGCGTCCGGCTCATGGATGAGCAGCCCGACACCGCCATCGCGAGAACCAGTGCGTAAGTGACGAAGTTTTTCATGTTCTCCTCCGTGTGTGAAATGTCCCCCGGGGGGATGATTAAAAGCTAGCACCGGCCGGCGGGGAATGGCAACCGCTGATCAGAACCATATGTGAAGCTGCAGGAACGCATCGGCCGCGCTCCCCGCCGTCGTGGCCACCTGCAGTGCGCGCACGCGCCCGTCGAGCGTAACTCCCGGATACGGTGTAAACTGCGCGCCGAACTGGTAGCGGCCCGAGTGATCGTCAACCACGTCGCGATCGGGATCCGCCCAGTCGTACGCGAAGAGCAGGTTGAGCCCGTTCGCGACCAGCCAGTCGATCTCGCCGTACCAGACCAGGTTCTTCGCCTCGTTGCCGCTGGCGCGCCGGCGCGTGCCGAAGTCGAGCTCGGTCTGAAGCGTGATCGGAAGTCCACGCGAGTAGTACCACGGGTTCACGACTGCGTATCCGCCCCAGGTGTCGGTATCGCCGCCCTCGCCGGGTGGACGCCGGCGCGCGAGCAGGCTCGCGCCCACCGCCCACCCCAGCTCCCGGTAGCCCGCGTTGACCGCCCACCCCGTCCCCTCGTCGAGGTCGAAGATGTCCCACGAGTCCGGCACCTCGTTCTTGCTGTTCATCCGGAAGTACGACGCCTGCAGAAAAGGATAGTTCGGCGCGAAACCGACCTCGACGCCCGTCACGCGCGACTCCGGCAGCGATCCGTCCAGCTCGAACTCGCGGCGGATGCGGTTGGTGTGGTCGTCGAGCTTGAGCCCGTATGACGGCACGAAGCGCCCCGCCTTCGCATACGCCTGAAACGGCCACTCGTGCGTCATCAGGAACAGATCGCGGAAGTAGGGCGTGTGCGAATCGTCGATCGTGTCCGAGTAGCCGCTCGACTGGCCACGCGCTCCCACGTTCAACTGGACGGTGGCGTGGTGCACGGGATGGAGCGTCGTCCCGACGTCCACCTGCATCGGGAAGATGAGCGTCGAACTGGAGATGAGCGCCGCCGCGCGGAAGTCGCCCCCGATGCGCAGCACCGGATCGGCGCGCAGGTCCCCGAAGCGCCCCGGGAACGGCCCGTAGCGCGTCTCACCGGGCGGCGAGCCCCACGCCCAGCGGTCACCGATGGAGTCCCCGTACGCGCGCGCCTCGGCGAAGGTCGCGGGGCCGTACGGGATGTTGTCGTTGTAGCTCGTCGCGCGGTCCCGGCGTCCGACGAGGTTGCGGTCCCAGTCCGACGTGGGGCGCGGGCTGGTCGCGATCACGGGGAGCGTCGCGCGCCCGTAGAAGCGTCCGGAGACGGTGCGCATCCCGCCGCCCGCCGGGTCGGTGTGGCAGCCCTGGCACGAGACCGTGCACTTGCGCAGGGACAGTGCGGGATCCTCCCACTTGTTGG
>DASTOO010000248.1:0-5165 GCA_035762505.1 Candidatus Krumholzibacteriia bacterium | reverse complement strand
GCATGCCGAAGCGCCAGTGGGGATAGCGGGTGGGAAAACCGCCGTACGAGGCAACCATGTTGATTTCCTCGTAGTCCAGCATCTCGAACACGACCGGAAAGAAGTCCAGGCCGTAGCTTCGGGCATACCCTTCGATCTCCTGGATCCGGTCGGCGAGCACGGCCCGGTCGATCACGTCGTCATCGCCCCTTTCCGAGGAACTTCTTGATGGAGTCGTAGATCTCTTCCTTGCTCGCGATCTCGGCCAGCACTACGTTGTCCGCTTCCTTGAAGGGGCCGGTCAGGTCGTTGATGAAGGCGCCGCTGCCGTAGGGGCTCGCCACCTGCCCGTAGCAGAAGAGGTTGACCGACGGCAGCAGCCGCTCGCTCAGGATCTTCACGCACAGCTGCGTGTCCCCGCCGCCCCAGTTGTCGCCGTCCGAGAAGTGGAACACGTACACGTTCCACTCGCTGGGCGGGCACTCCTCCTCGATCATCCCGGCCACGAGCTGGTAAGCGGATGAGATGCGCGTGCCGCCGCTCTCGCGCGTGTGGAAGAAGGTCTGTTCGTCCACCTCGCGCGCCTCGGCGTCGTGCACCACGAAGCGCGTGACGACGCCCTTGTACTGGCGCCGCAGCCAGGTGTTGATCCAGAAGGACTCGTTGCGCACGATGTCCTTCTGCTCGTCGCCCATCGATCCGGACACGTCCATGACATAGATCACGGCGGCGTTGGTCTCGGGCGCGTGGATGGTGCGGCGCGAACGGTAACGCTTGTCGTCCTTGATGGGAATGATGACCGGGTTGTTGAAGTCGTAGGCGCCGGACGCGATCTGGCGCTTGAGCGCCTCGCGGAAGGTGCGCCGGAAGTGGCGCAGCGACTCCGGTCCGCTGCGGTGGATGCCGCTGAAGCGGCCGTGCTCGGCCTCGATGGCGTCCTTCGCGCGGGGCTGGATGTTGGGCAGCTCCAGCTCCTCGCCCATGATCCGGGCCAGCTCGTCCAGCGACACATCCACTTCCAGGATGTGCTCGCCCGGGCTCTCGCCGGCGCCACCCGGCCCGTCACTCTCGGCCGCGCCGATCGGCGTCCCCGGTTCCCCCTCGCCCTGGCCGACTCCGCCGAACTTGCGCGTCTCGTGCCGGAAGGTAGGGATCTCGATCTGGTGGATCGGGATGGAGACGTAATCGCGCCCCTGGCGCCCGACGAGCTCGCCGGTGACCATGTACTTCCGCAGGTCCTTCTTCACGATCCCGCGGACCACCTGGCGGAAGCGGTTCAGATCCCGATCGATGCGCTGGACCATCCCGCCCCCTTCAACCGGACCGCTTGACGTCCCCGCGCGCGAAGATGCTCGCAACGAAGTTCAGGACGTCGGTGGCGCAGATGTCGCAGTAATGCATGTTGCGGATGAGGCGCTGCTTGACCACGTCGATCTTAGCCTGGGTCTCCTTGTCGATCACGCTGGAAACCAGGTTCGTGAGTTTTATGGAGTCCTTCTGGTCCTCGAACAGCTTCAACTCCAGGGCTTTCTGCAGGCGCGCGTTGGTCGTGTAATCGAACGTTTTCCCGTCGATGGCCAGCGCCCCGATGTAGTTCATGATCTCGCGGCGGAAGTCGTCCTTCCGGTTCTCCGGAATGCCGATCTTCTCCTCGATGGCGCGCATCAGGCGCTCATCCGGCTCTTCGTCCTCGCCCGTGTACTTGTTCTTCACGCGCTCCTTCTGCGTGTAGGCCTTGATGTTGTCCACGTAGTTGGAGCACAGCTTGGTGATGGCGTCCTCGTCGGCCGAGATGGCACGCTGGACCTCGTTCTTCACGATGTCCTCGTACTCCTCCTTGACCTGCGCCAGCAGGTCGCGGTAGCGCTTGCGCAGCTCCTCGGAATTGATCAGCGAGTGGTGCTGCAGACCCGACTCGAGCTCGTTCAGAACCATGAAGGGATTGATGCAGCGGTCGGCCTCGTCGCTGACCAGCGCGTTCGAGATTTTGTCCTGGATGTAGCGCGGCGAGATGCCGTCCAGCCCCTCGCGCACCGTCTCCTTGCGGAGCTCCTTGACGTTCTCCTCCGTGAAGCCCGGCAGCGACTGCCCGTTGTACAGGCGCAGCTTCTGGATCATGTTGATCGACGCCTTCTTGGGCTCCTCGAGGCGGGTGAGCACCGCCCACATCGCCGCCATTTCCAGGGTGTGCGGCGCGATGTGGGTGTGGCGGATGCGCGACGGGTTGAAGTCGCGCTCGTAGATGCGGACCTCGTCCTTGAGGCGCGTGATGTAGGGCACGTCGATCTTCACCGTGCGGTCCCGCAGCGCCTCCATGAACTCGTTGCTCTGCAGCTTGCGGTACTCGGGCTCGTTGGTGTGCCCGATGATCACCTCGTCGATGTCGGTCTGCGAGAACTTCTTGGGCTTGATCTTGTGCTCCTGCGAGGCCCCCAGCAGGTCGTACAGGAACGCCACGTCGAGCTTCAGCACCTCGATGAATTCGATGATGCCCCGGTTGGCGATATTGAACTCGCCGTCGAAGTTGAAGGCGCGCGGGTCCGAGTCGGAGCCGTACTCGGCGATCTTCCGGTAGTTGATGTCGCCGGTGAGCTCGGTGGAGTCCTGGTTCTTCTCGTCCTTGGGCTGGAAGGTGCCGATGCCGACCCGGTCCTTCTCCGACAGGACCAGCCGGCGCACCTCCACGTGGCGCACGACCTTGGTCCAGTCGCCCTCGTAGCGGCGCATGAGTTCGTTGAACTGGTAGCGGCAGGCCGGGCACAGCTCCCCTTCCACCGCCACCCGGAAGGCCTTGTCGGCCGAGTGCTCGTTGAGCTGCCCCAGGATCTCGTCGCGCAGGGGCTCCGGAATCAGGTGCAGCGCTTCCTCGTGCATCGGGCAGTCCGTGTAACGCTCGCCCTCCGCCGTCTCGTCCCGCCACCCGAACGTGTAGAGGGCGCCATCCGCGGTCTTGGAGTAGTTCTCGATCCCCTTCTTGAGCAGGCGGACGATGGTGCTCTTGGCGCTACCCACCGGTCCGTGCAGGAGCAGGATGCGCTTCTCCGTCCCGTAGCGCTGGGCGGCGGACTTGAAGATGTTGACCATCTTCATCAGCGGCTGCTCGAGGCCGTAGATCGCGTCGGCGCCGTCGTTGGTGACGTCGTCGAAGAACCGGTAGCGCAGCGTCTTGCGCTTGTGCTCGGTGTATTCCTCCACGCCGTGCGACATGATCATGTCGTACATGCGCTGGAAGGCCGTGCGGGTGACGCGGGGGTTGCGGATGACCAGGTCGAGGTACTCGTCGAAGGTGCCCTTCCAGTTCAGCTGCTGGAACTCGGCGACGTTCTGTCGGGACCGAATGAGGGCAATGATGTCGTTCGCGGCGCCCATGAATTCCTCCTGCTCGCGCTCAGGGGGCGTTAACTAACTCGTAATCGCAATATAGGTCGCGCGCCCTCCCCGCGCCAGCCACCGATGCCCTGCCCGCGACCCGCGGAACCCGGTTTCGCAAAATTGCAAGAAGCGTACCAATGCGTCCCCGTCGCGGCTCATTGTACCGGCGTCCGCCGCCCCGCGTTCCCGGGGCGGACACGGCCGCTGGAAACGCCGCCGCTGGCAGGATATAATGCCGCGGCGGTCGGCGCCAGAGCCACTCACGCCCCGGGCGCGACGCGGGGCGTCCTGAACGAGGGACAGGTCGATACATGATCGATTGTATTTTTTGCCGCATCGTGGCGGGTGAGATTCCTGCCACCCGGGTGTTTGAGGACGCGGACACCATTGCCTTCCGCGACATCCATCCGGCCGCGCCGACACACCTGCTCGTGATTCCAAAGCGCCACATCGCGTCGCTCGAGGACGTCACCGGCGCGGACTGCGGGATCCTGGGCAGGATGCTGTGGAACGCGCAACGGGCGGCCCGCGCCGAGGGGCTGGCCGACGGGGGCTACCGGCTGGTCATGAACGTGGGCGAGAACGCGGGACAGGCGGTGCCGCACGTCCACCTGCACGTCCTCGGGGGACGCCCGTTCTCGTGGCCGCCGGGCTAGGCGCCGTCGCCGGCTTCGAAGTAGCCGTCCTCGAGGTCGGCCTGGAAGCCGCCGATGGCGTCGAACTCCTCGCGCGAGTCCTCGTCGCGTCGGGAGAGTATCCCCGCGTCGATCAGTTGGAAAACGACCTCGCCGACGTCCGAACCACAGGTCAGTCCCCACTTCTGCAGCACCGCAAAGGCCAGCATGCCGTAGCGCTCGCGCGCCGCCCGGCGCAGCCCGTCGACGAGCTCGGCCGCGGAGACATGCCGGCGCTCCTCGAGCGAGCGCACCGTGAAGTCGAGCGCCTCCATCACGAAGGCGTAGGCGTCGGTCGCGAAGCGCGCGTCGCAGGCGCGAATGCGCTCCACCGCCTGCCAGAATTCCGAGCGCGGGTTCATGCCCCGTTCACCAGCCGCTGGTAGCTTTCCACGTAGCGCGCGACGATCTTGCCGCGGTTGAACTGCGCCACCGCGCGC
The DNA here is from genome assembly GCA_035762505.1 of Candidatus Krumholzibacteriia bacterium. Taxonomy (GTDB): domain Bacteria; phylum Krumholzibacteriota; class Krumholzibacteriia; order WVZY01; family JAKEHA01; genus JAKEHA01. Next base: position 700 of record DASTOO010000248.1, on the reverse strand, counting down.
TCACGCGCGGCCCGGCCGATCGTTCTCCGCAGCTCCTCGTTCTTGAACAGGCCCAGGACGATTGCCGTCATGCACGCAACGTCCGTCGGTTCGCACAGAAACCCCGTCTCCTCGTGCACGATCACCTCCGGGAGGCCGCCGATCCGCGAACCCACCACCGGAACGCCGCAGCTCATCGCCTCCAGAGCCGAAAGGCCGAAGCTCTCGTGCTGGCTGGGAAGGAGGAACACGTCCGCCGCGGGGAGCACGTCGGCGATGTACTCCTGGTCGCCGAGGAAATCGACCGCGTCGTCGATGCCGAGCTCCACGGCCAGGCGCTCGGTCGCCTCCCGTTCGGGGCCGTCCCCCACCAGGACCAGCCGGCAGGGCACGTGGCGCTTCACTTCGCGCAATACCTGCAGGATAACCGGCAAGTTTTTGACTTTACGGAAGTTGGACACATGCATCATGACGCGTTCGCCCGCCGGTGATAGCCGCTTCCGCGTAGAGGGGTCGTCCTGCGGATGGAACTCGTCGGTGTCGACGAAGTTGTGGATGACCTCGATGGGGCGCTCGATCTTGAACTCCCGGATCGTCTCGGCGCGCAGGAACTCCGACACCGCCGTGACCGCATCGCTCTGTTCGATGCTGAAGCGTGTGATCTCGTAGTACGACGGCATCATCCCCACCAGCGTGATGTCGGTGCCATGCAGCGTCGTCA
>DASTOO010000247.1:0-2491 GCA_035762505.1 Candidatus Krumholzibacteriia bacterium | reverse complement strand
CTCACGCGGCTCGCGCAGATGGCGCGCGCGGCCGGAATCCACATGGTGCTCGCGACCCAGCGCCCTTCGGTGGACGTGATCGTCGGCAAGACGAAGGCGAATTTCCCGACGCGCATCGCGTTTCGCGTCGCCACCAAGGTGGATTCGCGCACCATCCTCGACACCATCGGCGCGGACAAGCTGCTAGGGAAGGGCGACATGCTCTTCCTCGACTCCCACCACATGCAGCCGATGCGGCTGCACGGCGCGTGGGTGTCGGAGGCGGAGATCGAGCACCTCATCCAGCACTGGAAGGCGTACCGGTTCGATCCCTCGTCGCTCGACCTCTCGGAAGGCCGCGCGGGGGCGGCTGAGACGGGGGGCGACCTCGATCCGCTGTTCGACGACGCGCGCGGCATCGTGGTCGCGTTCAAGCAGGGGTCGACGTCCCTCCTGCAGCGCAAGCTGCACATCGGCTACTCGCGGGCGGCGCGGTTGCTCGACCAGCTCGAACAGCAGGGCATCGTCGGACCGCCCGACGGCTCCAAGCCGCGTGAAGTCTATCTCGACGCCGCGCATCCGCAGGATTAGCGCCGGCGAAATAGTCTCACGGTGAAGGCGTACATCGTCACACTCGGTTGCCCGAAGAACCTCGTCGACAGCGAGGCGACGCTCGGCGTGCTGCGCGGGAGCGGGTGTGAAATAACGCGCGACCCGGCCGGCGCCGATGTGCTCATGGTGGGTGCGTGCTCGTTCCTGGACGCGTCGTGGCAGGAGACGGTGGAGGAGACGCGCCGCCTCGCGCAGTACAAGCGCGGGCGCCGGCGCCCGCGCCTCGTCCTGATGGGGTGCCTGCCGCGCCACCGGCAGGAGGACCTGGAGTCCACGCTGCCGTGGGTCGACCACTTCCTCCCGACGGGCGCGCACGCGCGCCTGCCCGAGCTGTTCGCCTCGTGGCGGACGGAGACGCCGCTGGCGCGCACCATCGCCCTCGGCGATGCCGACCGCTTCGCCGGGTTCGAGACGCGTGAGCTCCTGACACCGGGACACACCGCGTACGTGAAGGTCGCCGAGGGCTGCAACCGCAAGTGCACGTTCTGCGCGATTCCCGTCATCCGCGGCCGCCAGGTGTCGCGCGACGCGGACGCGATCGTGCGCGAGGTGGACGGACTGGTGGCGCGCGGCGTGCGCGAGGTGACGCTCCTCGCCCAGGACATCGTGTCTTACCGCGACGGAGCGACGCGCTTTTCCGACGTCGTCGACCGGCTGGCGCGCACCGGCGTAGAGTGGATCCGGATATTCTACGTCCACCCCGCCGGCCTGACGGTGGATCACGTCGCGCGTCTCTTCGAGCACTCCGCGGTGTGCCGCTACCTGGAAATGCCGGTGCAGCACTCGTCTTCGCGCCTCCTCGGCCTGATGAAGCGCGGGTACGACCGGCCGCACGTCGCGGGGCTGATCCACGGCATCCGCGCCGCGTTTCCCGACGTCGTGATCCGCAGCGAGGTCATCGTAGGGTTTCCCGGAGAGACCGAGGACGAATTCGAAGAGCTCAAGGACTTCGTGTCGGATTTCGCGTTTGATTCTCTGGGGGTGTTTCCTTATTCTCCGGAGCCGGGCACGGAAGCGGCTCCCCTGGCCGCCGCGGACACGGCGAGCGTCGCGTCGGAACGGGCCGCCGAGCTCTCGGCGGTCCAGGAGGCGGCGTCCTTCGGCGCCCGCGCCCGATTCCGGGACACGACGCTGCGCGTTCTGGTCGATCGCACGATCGAGCCGGACGAGACCGGGTATGAAGGATGCACCCGGGCCGGGCGCTTCTACGGACAGGCGCTCGAGATAGACGGCGAGGTCCAGCTGAACGGCGGCGCCCGGCCGGGCGATTTCGTCGACGTGCGCATCACCGAGACCGACGTGTTCGACCTCCGCGGCGAGGTCGTGCCCGCATCGACCACGTAAGGAGTACGACGTGCGAGTTGCATCGATGAGAAGGCTGCTGGGAGACGTGGGGGCGGCGGCGGTTGTCTCCGCGGCGTTCGCCGCGGTGGTGTGCGCGGCGGGCGTGCGCGCCGCGGAATCGGTGGCGAGCAATCTGGACCTCATGACGCAGCTCACGGCCGATGTCGCCGGGGAACTGTACGGCAAGTTCGGCGCGTCGCTGGGCGACCGGCCGCTGGAAGTGCGGCCCTACGGCTCCAGCGAGGATTACGTCTTCGTCAGCAACGTCCTCACCGGCGAGCTGACGCGCGCGGGTGTGCGGACGATCCGCGGGGCGCGTCCCGCGCCGCCGCCGGCCACCGGCAACGCCGCGATGGATTCATTGGCGGCGAGGACGCAGATGCCCGTCGTCGTGAACCCCACCAACCCGAACACGCTCGTACTCCAGTTCCAGAACATCGCGTTCGAAGTCGCCTATCGCGACACCTACCGTTCCCATGTGCTCGGTGGAATGAAGATCCGGCGCGGGGCTGCGGTACGCGTATTCGCGACCCTGACCGACGCGGAAACCGGGCGG
>DASTOO010000246.1:0-8395 GCA_035762505.1 Candidatus Krumholzibacteriia bacterium | reverse complement strand
CGAGGAAGGGAATGATATTGAAGAGATAATGGACCGTCACCGGAATCCACAACGACTTTGTCCTCTCGTAGATGATTCCGAGCACAATTCCCACCGGGAACGCCATCGCGCACCACGCGGTGGCGGCGAACACCGGATACTTGGGAAAGAGGAGCGCCATCTGCATGTAGTGGCGCACCGCGAAGAGCGCCGAGGCCACGACGATCGCGTAGCGCGCACCCTTGCGCTCGCGCAGAACCCCCTGCACGTAGCCGCGGAAGTACACTTCCTCTCCGAAGCCCGCCCACGCCACCAGGAACGCGAGGTAGGTGACCCGGACTGTCTCGATGTCGATGCCGAGCTTCATCGAGGCCGCCGCGTACATGGCCTGGAACATCGCCGGAACCCCGATCACCGGATCCTCCAGCCGGCCGGGGCCGCCGAGCTTCACGACGAACTGGGCGTAGACGACGTTCACGATGACGCTCGCCGTGGCCTGCAGAATGATGGCGAGGACGGGAGCGAGCGCCCACAACCACCACGGCACCGCCTTCAGCGGGCCGAAGCGGTACGTCTTCCAGCGCAGGGGGAGAATGGTGGCGAGGCCGGCGTACGCGACGTAGTACGGCGACCACGGCGCCGGACCGTTCTCCAGGCCGGCAACGACCATGAGTGCCAGCGACACGACGTAGACGCCGATCGTGGTGCGATGGAAGCTGACTTTCGGTTCGGTCACGGTCGCTCCTCTCAGCGCCCCACCCCGGGGCGGTCCTGCATTCTACGACGATTCCCGGAAGTGGTCCCAGCCACCGGGGCGGAAGCGCTGCGCGCGTCCGGCGGCGTCGATGAGCCGGTAGTCCCCGCGCCGACGCGTGAAGCGCCCGATGACCGATGCCCGCACGCCGGCGCGCTCGATCCTACGGCAAACCTCGGCCGCTCGTTGCGGCGCGACGCCGAGAACGAGGGCGTAGTCCTCGCCGGCGTCCATCGCCCAGATCGTCGCGTCGATGCCCCGCGCGCGACAGAACGCCGCGACCGAACGCGGGATCGGAAGCGCCGTCCCCTTTACCTCGCAGCCCAGGCCCGCTGCTTCGCACATATGAATGAGATCGCTCGAGAGCCCGTCGCTCACGTCGATGGCGCCGTGGACCGCCACAACCCCGCGGAGTGCGGCGGCAATGTCGAGGCGCGGCACGGGGCGCGCGAACGCGCGCACCAGTGCCGCGCTTCGCGCCGGGCGCGGCTTCGACGAGAGGAGCGTCGCTCCGGCGGCGGCGGCGCCGAGCTCGCCGGCTACGACAATCGCATCGCCGGACCGGGCGCCGCGCCTCCACGCCTTGCCGTGGCGGCAGGTGCCGATGAGTGTCAGGTCGCAGACCAGCGGGCCGGATGTGGAGGAAAGATTGCCGCCCACGATGACGGCGCCGTGGCGACCGAGATGGCGCGCGGCACCCCGTTCGATCGCACGTACCGCGCGCGCGGGAACGTCGCGCGGCACCGCGAGCGAGACCAGCGCGAATTTCGGCTGCGCGCCCATGGCGGCGATGTCGCTCAGGTTGATCGCGGCGAGCCGCCACCCCAGGTCCCGCCACGAGAGCCACGCGCGCCGGAAGTGGCGCCCTTCGACCAGGGAATCCACCGTAACCACCAGGTCCTCGCCGCGCAGCGGCCGCAACACCGCGGCATCGTCGCCGATGCCGATGACGACGCCGCGCGCCCGCCGGCCGCGGAGATCGCGCGCGATGGACTCGATGAGGGCGAACTCGGAGGTCATGACCGCGGGCATTGTAGCCCACCCCCGGCGGATCGGCAAACGACGCGGGGCCCGGTGGCGTGCTATCCTCCCCGCATGAGCACGAACATTCGCACCCGCCACGGCACCTGGGTTCTCGACGAAGTCGCGCGTTTCGATCCCGCCGTTCCGCTCGAAGCGGCCTGGCTTCCGCCCAAGTCGTGGTACAACGACGCCCGCTTCTTCGACCTCGAGCGCGATTCCGTCTTCCGGAACAACTGGCTCATCGCCGCGCGGGGCGATGAGTTCACGAAGACGGGTGACTTCGTGGCCGGCACCATCGCGGGCGAACCGTACGTCGTGGTGCGCGGGGAGGACGGAAAGCTGCGCGCGTTTTTCAACGTGTGCCGCCACCACGCCGCGCAGGTCGCGGTGGGCGCGGGATGCACCGAGTCGCTCGTGTGCCCCTATCACGGGTGGACCTACGCCCTCGACGGGCGTCTGCTGCGGGCCCCCGAGCTCGGCGCGGTGAAGGACTTCGACCGCGAGAAGTTCGGGCTCGTGCCGATGTGGGTCGGCGAATGGTGCGGACTGGTGTTCATTTCGATGGCGTCGGAGCCCCGCGCGCTCGCCGCCGACCTTACCGAGGTCGGAGTACGCCTGCGCGACATGGAGATCGACAAACTGCAGTTCGTCGCCCGGCGCAAGTACACGCTCGCGTGCAACTGGAAGGTCTACGTCGACAACTACCTCGATGGCGGTTACCACGTTTCGTATCTGCACAAGGGACTCGCCGGCCAGCTCGATCTCGACTCGTACAAGACCGAGATCTTCGAGCGCTACTCGATCCAGTCCGGTGCCAGCGCGGCGGGCAAGAAGGAAGGAACGCCGGGGAGTGACTTCGCCGAGCGCATCGGCGACCGGGTCCTCTACGCGTGGATCTATCCCAACCTCATGATCAACCGCTACGGCCCCATGATGGACACCAACTGGGTGATCCCGCGCGGGCACGACGAGACCCTGGTGATCTTCGACTACTACTTCACGCCGGAGACCGCGGCGGACGAGGAGTTCGTCGAGAAGAGCCTCGCCGCGAGCGACGTGGTGCAGTTGGAGGACGTCGAGATCTGCGAATCAGTCCAGAAGGGGCTGGGGTCGTCGTCGTACGACCAGGGGCGTTACTCGGTCAAGCGCGAGATGGGCGAGCACCACTTCCACCGGCTGCTGGCGGAGGACTTTCGCGCGTTGAGCGCGTGAGAAAGCGCGTCCCGGTGTCGGGGGCAAGGACTCCGGGCCACTTGTCCGGTCAAGCGATCGGCTCGTAGCACAGCAGGACGTTCCCGTTGCCGAAGGTCCGCGTTTTCGTGAGTTTCAAAGCGAATCGGTCCTTGATGCCGTCGAACATGGACTTCCCCTTGCCGAGAACGATGGGGTTCACGATGATCTGATATTCATCGATCAAGCCCTCCGACGCCAGGTGCGCGACGATGCTGCCGCTTCCGAAGATCACCATGCCGGGCCCGGGCGCTTTCTTCATCTTTCGCATTTCCGCCGCGGGGTCGCTCTTCACCAGTTTCGTATTGTTCCACGACGCTTTCTTCATGGTCCGGGAGAACACCACCTTCGGCATCCTGTTCATGCTGTCGGCCACCGCGGGCATGCTCTCCATGGCGAGAGGCGTCGGCCAGTAACTTGCCATGAGGTCATAGGTGATCCGGCCGAAGACCAGCTCGGCTTCGCCGCCCGCGTTGCCGGTGGTGAACGCGCTCCACTCCGGATCGTCCTTGTGGGCCCAGCTCATGTCGCCCTTCACGTCCGCGATGAAACCGTCGAGCGAAATCTGATTGAAAACGGTCAAACTACGCATGTTTCCCCTCCGCCCGCAGCTCGGCGACGCGTGCTTTGACCAGCCGCTTCACCAGGGCCGCGGGTATGGGATCCGTCAGCGGAAACTGGATCGTCCCCTTCGAGGTCTTGTAGCTTTTCAGCGCGTCGGGGTGGGCCCGTCGCATCGCCGCAGTGAGCGGGTACATGCTGGTGTGGTGCTTCCACGCGGCATAGTAGACGAGGGTCTTTCCGTCGAGCTTGAAGGCCGGAATCCCGTAACTGATCGCCTCGGTGGCGCCGGGGGCCGCGGCGCGAATGGCGTCGCGGAGCTTCTTGATCTCCCTGCGAACATCGGGGGGCAATGCGGCGAAGTACGCACGCAGCCGCTCCGCGGCCTGCTTCGCGTCCGCGCGCTGCCTGTCACTCTTCACCTTCGCACCTCCGGCGCGTTCGAAGCCCTTCCATCAGGTGGGACACCCGCGGGTGCCGCGGTACCTGTGTCCGCGCGAGCACGTCTTCCAGCCGCCACGGTTCGCCTCCGGCACGGATTTCCTCCCCCGGTTCAGAAGTAAATGCTGATCCCGAGGATGACGTTCACGCCGTCGAAGCGCCACGCATTCGCCCGAACCGCCGCTGGATCTGGTCTGCAGGATACCGCCCGGATATACCGAGGTATCCGTGTACTGCGAGTCGCTCGAGCTGTATTCCAGAAACGCAAAATACTCCGCGTGAAAACTCACCTCTTTCGTGGCGAACCATTCGACCCCCATCGTGCCCATCCCTCCAACGCCCCACGTGTCCGACTCCTGATCCGTCGTCCGCGTTTGTGAGCCGTTTATGGTGGTATACGTGGACCTGGACTCTCGATCGCTGCGGGAGTAGCGAACCAGGGGGCCGGCGCCCCAGAACCAGCTGACTCTGCTTGCGCTGGCCGGATACCGCATGTACAGGAGGTCGATACGAATGCCCTGACTGTTCGAATCATCCTCTCGATGAGAGGTCGCAACCACCGTGTCCGCTTGAACATTCGTGTCATTGTTTTCATCGTTACGGAAATCGACCGAGAGGGTGGCCCCGAACCGGAAGGCCGATTGGGAGGAGACATGCCGCTTCAGCGATATGCTCATGCCGTTGAAGGGCTTGACGCCGATGTCGTCTTCGATCTGGAACTGAATCGCCCACGCCCCGGGGACCAGAGAGTTCTTTCGCGCGTCGTCGCCCGGCGACGGAGTCTCCGCGTACGCCGCCGCGGGGATGAAGAGTGCCAGAAACAGTAATCCGAAATGCTTCACCATGCTCGTTCCCTTCCTTCTGCGGCCACTCACTCCTTCGGCCCGCGCAACGCCGGCTCGATCTGCCGGATTGCGCCGAGGTGATACGCAAGATGGGCGATGCTGCCGATCACCCCGTCCAGCTCGACGCCGGAGATCTCCCGCGGCGTCTGTAGCGCCGCGTGCCAGCCTTCCACCTCGCAGCGGAACTCCTTGCGCAGTTGCGACCACTCCGCTTCGGACACGCTCGTTCTTTGCCACGAGGCCGACCAGTCCGCGTCCGCGAACGGGTTCTCCCCCGCGATCCACCGGTTCATCAGCGAAAGCCCGTAGCGCAGATGGTCCACGTGCGCGGCGATGCACGCACCGCCACCATGCGAGGCGGACGCGGCCTCGGCCGACAATCGGTCCAGGCACGCCAGCATGCCGGGATCGCCGCGATTCAGCATGAACGCGCCCGTCTCCGGCGCTCCAAACACGAGCTCGCTGAAGAGGGATGGAAGGCTTCGGTTCAGGTCATTCGAGCGCATGAGTTCCCTCGCTTCCCCCGGGCTCTTCCTTCTGTTCGGGAGCCTATGCCTCCCCGGCCGACCCGTCAACGCCCCCTCTCCGCCATCGTGGCCGTTGAACCCGGGCCGGTTACTCATTATTATAGGAGCAACGCGGATGGTGCCGCCAACGGGGCGGCCGCGTCCGTGAGGAACACCATGATCCGCATCTCCATGAGAACCGACTACGGGCTGATCGCGCTCAAGCACATTGCGTCGCTGCCCGACGGCAATCTCGCCAATGCGCGCGAGATCGCGACGCATTTCAACCTGCCGCCCAACCTGCTCGCGAAGATTCTGCAGAACCTCTCGCAGAGCGGCATCATCGAGGCACAGAAGGGGAGCGGCGGCGGCTACCGCATGGCCAGGGCGCCCAACGACGTGACGCTGGCCCAGGTCTTCGAGTCCATCGAGGGGCCGGTCCACATGGTGATGTGCACCAGCACCGACGGCTGCTGTTCCATCGAGGAGCGCTGCACCGTGAAGAACGGGCTCACGAGCCTCGAGCAGAAGTTCTACGAATTCTTCGAGACGGTCACGCTCGCGGACGTCTAGAATCGCCCGCGCGCCCCGCACCATGCTCACCGATACCTACAAGACGGAGCAGATTCCCCTGTCCGACGCCTTCGGGGGTCCGTACCCGGATGCCTTCACGCACCCGCGTCTCGAGTACGAGATGCTGACGCACACCGCCGGGCTCATCGACCTGTCGCACTTCGGCGTACTGCGTCTGACAGGAAGCGACCGCGTGCGCTTCCTGAACGCCATGCTGACGAACGACGTCTCCTCCCTCGCCCCGGGCACCTCGTGCGCCGCTTTAATGACGACGACCAAGGGCAAGATCGTCGCAGAGCTTCTCGTGCTGGCGCGCGTGGAGGAATTGATGGTGCTGGTCGTGCAGGGATCAACCGCGCGTGTGGTGGAGTCCCTCGAGTCGCATATCATCGCGGACGACGTCATGCTGACCAACGTGTCGGCCGGGTTCGGTGTGCTCTCGTCAGAAGGACCGAAGTGCCGCGAGCTGGTGTGGCGGATCTTCCCGCGCGAGCCGCTTCCGCTGAAACCGGGCGGGTTCACTGAAAACGAATACCAGGGAATGCGGGCCACCGTCGTGCGTCACACCGTCGCCGGCGACAAAGGCCTGCACGTTATCGTCCCGCGCGAGTACCTCCCGCGCATGCGCGACTACCTCGTGCAAGGCGGCGTGGGCATCGACTGCGGCCCGGTGGGCCGGATCGCGTGGAACACCAGGCGAGTGGAGAACGGGCTCCCGTGGTTCGGCACGGACGTCACCGAGGAGAATTTTCCCAAGGAGACGCGCCTCGACGACCACGTGAGCTACGAGAAGGGTTGCTATCTCGGCCAGGAGACGATCGCGCGCATGCACTACCGCGGTCACCCGAACTGGCAGCTCGTCGGCCTGTCGGTGCCCGGCGATACGCCCTGCACGCCGGCGTACCAGGAGCGCTGGGAGAATCTCGCGGAGCTTCCCACCCTCGTGCGCGATGCCGAGGCCGCGCGCGCCGACCTGCGCGCAATGAGCGCGCCCCAGCACGCGATCGGCACCGAGCTGTTTGCGGGCGCCGGTGCGGAGCGGAAGGTTGCCGGACGCATCACCTCCGCGGCGCTTTCGCCGCGGTTGAAGAAGCCGTTGTTCCTCGCCATGGTGCGAGCGGCGATCGCCGCACCCGGGAGCCCGCTCGAAGCCACCCTCGGCGGCAAGGCGGTTACGCTCGTCGTCGTCGAACTGCCCATCAAGGGAGAATGAACTCATGAAGAAAGAAATCGCCGCCTCTATTCCCGAACTGTCGCTCATCCAGGACGCGTCGCTGCGCGACAAAGTGATCGCGGTGTGGGCCGAGGCGCTCGAGACGGGCGGTTACACGATGGACGACCTCAAGGAGGTTCCGTTCACGCTGCTCTCGGATCATGTGAGCGTCACCTTCCTCGAGCACGTGCGCGCGGTGTGCCAGATGTGCGTCGCCATGGCGGGCGTGGTGTCGGACTCGTACGGCAAGCGCATTCCTATCGACCGGGACGTGCTCGTCGCCGGGGCGCTCCTCGCCGACATCGGCAAGATGATCGAGTTCGAGAAACGGCCCGACGGGACCTACCGCAAGGGCCACAAGGGCGAGATGCTGCGGCATCCGTTCACCGGCGTCGCGATCGCCTTCAAGCACGGACTTCCCTACGAGGTAATGCACATCATCGCGGTGCACTCCAAGGAGGGGGACTTCGTCCGGCGCAGCCCCGAGGCGATCATCTATCACCACGCCGAATTCGCGGACTTCGAGCTGGCGCGCTAGCGCGCGTCCGCGCCGTCCGCCGCGAGCCCCTCCAGCACCCAGATGTCGCCGCCGCGCGGCGCGACGCGGTCGAACACGGCGTGGCGGCCGTCCGGGGACCAGACAGGGTAGTCGACGCGGATGTCGGGATCCGGAAACTCCAGGACCTTGGCGCGGCTCCCATCCGACAGCGTGTAGACCCACAGCACGCGGTGTCCCGCCGTTTCCAGGATCCGCGTCTCATCGGGCGAGAACGACATGTGGGCGCCGCTCGAGATGGGCCGCATGGTTTCGAGGACGCCGCTCCCGACGTCCGCGGCGCGTATCACGCGATCCGACCCATCCCCGGAGGCGAAGGTGATCCGGCGCCCGCCGTCGAACCAGCGCACGAAGTGGCCGCTCGCCTCGGCGTCGGACACGCGCCGCTGACCGCTTCCGTCCGCGTTCATCACCCACAACTCCGAACGTCCGCCGCGATCACTCATGAACGCGATACGCGCGCCGTCCGGTGAGTAGAAAGGATTGATGTCGAGTCCCTCGTGATCGGTGAGCCGCACGAGGCTGTCCCCCGACGCGACGTCCACGCGCCAGATATCGGCGTTCCCGGACCGCGACGAGAAGAACACGATCGACCGCCCGTCCGGCGACCAGTCGGCCTGGTAGTCGCCGCCCGGACCTTTCGTGAGCTGGCGCTCACCGCCGTCGTCGAGTTTGTGCAGCCAGATGTTCATGTTTCCCGCGCGGTCCGAGTTG